>NZ_JBLWEX010000247.1:0-21074 GCF_048323875.1 Yersinia sp. LJYL362 | reverse complement strand
CAGTGACCATGCGCCTGATGATGGCCCGGTCGATTTTTGTGTGGTGAATGAGAACGAGCGGGGAGTCAGTCACTATCTGATGACGCATACCCAGGCATTTTACCAGCGCAGATGGGGCAGCTGGCTGAGAAATGCGATTCCTTCAAGCAGTCATTAATACAAGCAGTCATTAATAAATAATAATAAGGGGAGCCAATTGGCTCCCCTTATGTCACACAGAACTATCATTGCTACATGAAGAACTTATGCTGTTTTAGAAGGTGTAAGCAACGCCCATATTGATGGTCATTGGGGTTGCAATGTTCTTACCTTTAGAAACCTTAACTTCAGAACCGACAGACAGGTTAGAGGTCAGGTTGACATTGACACCCACACCGGCATTTGCACGAGTCCCTTTCAGGCTGTTATCAAACATTTCGTTGTTAATCACTACATCATTTTTCGCCATCAGATCGTGATCGACGGAGAAGATAGCGTAAGGTTTAATTTCAGCACCGCTGTTCAATACAAAACGATAACCGGTATTCATACCAATAGTGCCGGTGGTAGTACGAGCGCCTTGGCTCTGTGCTTCCATACCGTTAGATAGTTGGTACTGACTTTTGCCGGAGGTGAAGCTGCTCATAGCAACAAATGGTGAAACATACAGCTCATCAATAGTGATATGTTTACCCGCTTTTACTGCCAGCCCCAGACCAGAGAAGTTAGCATTGCCACTGGCGTTGCTGCCTTTAGCCGTGACGTTGAGATTCTGTTTAAACTGGTTGGTTTTCATCACACCATTCAGGTAATAGCCGCTATTTGCCAGATATTGCGCATAAGCACCCAATGAGTTGCTTTCTACACTGCCGCTGCTTTGGTAGTCGGACTTAATATTTGAGCTACTGTGGCTGGCAAAGGCACCGATACTAAATACCGCCTCGCCCAGTTCCATTGCTTTATCGCCACCCAAGGTCATGCCGTTCAACTTCTGTTTGAAGTTAGTTGCCGTGCCTTTCACATCATAGTTGTCGTTCAGGTAAGTGAGCCACACGCCACTTTCGTTAGCCGATGCACTTTGCTTATCCAAACGATTCTGAATTGAACTTAATTCAGCGTTAAAGATCGTCGGTGTGGTATTGGCTACGGCCAGAATACCTGCCGCACCCGGGGTCAATGCCGTTTTATCGGCTACCAGTTTGAAGCCGCCTTTGCCATCACTGACCAGGTTGTGCTTGTAGTTACCCAAATTGACCGGGCCATTGGAGAGTGCAAAGCGCGCAGTGTTAACACCTTTCACATCAACGATATTTAAGTTGGCTGGAGCTACACCGCTGTCGTTGATCTGAACATCGAAGTCACCATTAGCATCACCGGTTACATTTAGTGGTGCAGTAGCGTGGTTATACAGGGCTGAACCCAGGTTAAAGCTACCTTTACCGTCCAGTGATTGCATGGTCAACTGAGCGTTGGTTTGGCTCATATCAATGCTACCACCGGCCAATTTCACTTTTTGGAAGGCGAATTTTGCTGGCTTGCCATTGATGCCGTTAAAGGCCGCGCGGGAATTTCTGTGTAGTGCAGTCTGTGGTGCATCTTCGGCTACAAATACCATGTTACCGGCTAAGTTCAGGTCTGCGCTCTCGGTTTTTGCGCCCTCATGGACACTTAGGAAGCTGCCTTTATTAGCTTCAATGGTACCAGTGATCTCGGCTGCTTTATCGAAAATGGTGGTGCCACCATTTAGCGTTACGCCTTCCAAAGCGCTGCCAATCAGGGCCAGGCCATCGTCAACTTCCAGCTTCATTGCCTGCATTTTCGATTTAAGCTCAAAGATGCCGCCTTTTACTTTGGTATCTTTGGCTGTGCCCTCACCACTTACGATGAATGTTGCGCCTTTATTAACAATAGTATGCTCAGCCGTTGCCTTAGCCTTAAGGTCAAATTGGCTGTTGTTCAATACGGTTTTCTGGACAGTTGCACCATCATTAACAATGAATTGGCCGCCATTTACTGTCGTACCTGTTGCTCCAGCACCAGTTTCGACGGTGAAAATACCATCATTTAGTACAGTATCCGTGGCAATGGCTTTGCTTCGTAGAGTTAAGTTCCCGCCCTTGATATTCGCTTTAGAAATCATAGCTCCATCTGTAGCGATAATCTCACCTTCACTGACCATATCACTGACTAAAGAGTACTGTGCTATTGTCACCTTGCCGCCCTGTGCAATCACCGCACCTTTTGATTGAGCGAGTTCAGTGTCACTTGCCCCTTTAAGGGCTAAGACGCCTTCTGCACCAACGACGGTATTCTTATCCGTACCACTGTTATTTTCCATGCTGCCTTTGGTGATAACCGTGCTATTCGCCAGTGCGCCAAGCGCCAGGTTTACCGTGCCATCTTCACTAATAATGCTACCAATGATCTCTCCGCCTGTTTCCACATTTTGTGTGCCGCCGGCAACTTGCGTGGCGATTGCCTGTGTATTTGCGATAACTTGTTGTGTTTCGCCTACAGCGATAGTTTGATCAATGACTGGCTGGTCAGTAGCAGGTTTAGCTTGGTTTAGCGCTACAACAGCCTCTTTGGCTGTGTTTAATTCGCCAGTTTTAGTTTGTAGTTCATTTTCAGCATCTGATTGTTGTTTTTGTGCAGCTGTATTAGCTTTATCAGTATAAGACGCGATTGAAGATAATGAATTATATGTCTTCTCCACTTTTTCTGCGGCGGCTGTTGCTGCTTCTGCCTCTACAATAGCATCTGCTACCGCTTTCGCTTTGCCAGCTTCAGTTTGTGCTGCTGCGGTTTTTTGCTCTGCTTCCTCTTTCGCTTTTTTAGTGGTGTTAACTATATTTTCTTTAGTTTTTGTCTCTCCGTCAGCAGTATTTTTCTCGTCGCCAATAGTTGTGGTTTTTTTGGTTAACTCATTGATTTTAAGTTCAATATTATCAAGTTCTTGCTTGGCCTTAGAGATTTTCTCATCAAAGGGTTTTAGTTCTTCGTCGTACTTCTCTTTATTCTTTTCAGCTGCTACTTTTTTGGTAGTATCTGAGCTAATAAGATCATTCTTAGTTTGCTCATGCGCTTTTTGGGCTATAGCCAGAGGTGACTGATCGTCAGCTAATGTATCTTCTTTCGACTTCTCCGCCTTATTAACTTCTGCCTCCAACTGCGGTTGTTCTGTGTTTTTGGCTGTGTTTAATTCACCGTCGACTTCAAGTATCTTTTGAACCAAATCTTGGATTTTTTGTTCATGCGCATTTTTATCTTGTTCAGCGATACTAAACGCTTGTTCCTTTTCTGCCTGAATATCTGTTTTAGCTTTAAGATCTTGATTGGCTGACGCTATTGCCTTGGCAATTTTTGCCTGAATATCTTTATCTGCTGGATCCAGATTGATAGCAGCGATGGCTGTATCTTTTTCTTGAATCTTCAGGTTTTTTTTGTCTTCAGCCTTATTTTTAGCTACTTCTGCCGCTTTAAGTTTTTCTTGGAGCTGAGTATTTAGTTTATCTTGAAGTGATGCTGCCTCTTTCTGTTCGTCGGCTTTATCTTGTGCATCTTCAAATGCGGTCTGCGCTTTTGATTTGTCGAGCAATTTCTGCTCTTTTGTTTCTAAGTCTGTTTTTAGCTTCTCATACTGTTCTAGAGTAATCAGATTTTGGGTTAGATAGTCGTTCAGTTTTTCAAAGATGCTTTTTTCTTTAACTTCAACTTCGCCGACGGTAAAGACCCCACCATTCCCCATACCAAGAGTTGCACCGGGTGTAAATGTAGATGTTGATGCAGCCATTGCCCCACCAGACACCAAAGATGAGATCAAAATAGATAACGGTAATAAACGCGTATTTAATGTATTGCGATGATTCATAGTTTTATAAATTCCTATTTATAGGTGAACTCTAATAAACGAAATACTCAAGAGAGGTAATAACGACAAAATGTGGGGAGAAATATAACGATGCGATGCTGATATTCCTATTTATTAAAATATCAAATCATCATTTTTATATTAATTTTATTTAAGATAGATTAATTATTTCAGTTTTTTCTTTATTTGTTGTTGTTTTATATGGTGTTTTTGCGACCTTTACATTGTCAGCATGGTTTTTTGGGGTTAATTTAAAAAAATATTAAAAAAATATTAAATAGATTTTTAGTGTTAATTGACTGAGGAGGCCCATATTAAAGTGAACCAATTATTCTTTTTTATAAAGAAAATAACCGGATTAGTCTCTCCCTATATTCCCTTTCATACCAATGCTATAATCTTGCTATCAATCAGGGAGCAAGATATGAATCACAATGGTTTGCATCGGTTAATATCGAAAATGAGAGCGTGCCAACTGGCCCTCTTGGTCAGTGCTGTCGTATTTTTGGCTGGCTGTGATGACAAGAGCGAAAATAAGGATGTTGCGGGACCCTCTGCTCCGGCATCCACACAGGTAAGTGAATCGGTAGCTAAAGCGCCGGCGAGCAAAATAAACGATGCAAATAAGTTGGCGGAATTGGCAAAACAGCATGCCGATCAGCCGCTCACTTTACTGGATGCCTCTGAGCTACAACTCGAGGGGGCCAGTGCCATGGTGCTGACTTTCTCGCAGCCATTGGATCCCAAGCAAGAATTCTCCTCACGGGTTCATTTGGTTGATACCGTTAGTGGAAAAATAGACGGAGCCTGGGAGCTGTCTGACAACCTGATGGAGCTACGGCTACGCCATCTTAAACCTGAGCGTAAATTACTGCTGACCGTCGATAGCACGTTGCAAGGTATCGGTGGTGCTGAGCTGGGTAAACAACAGCAGCAGGAAATAACCACTCGCGATATCAAGCCAAGTGTCGGTTTTGCTAGCAAAGGTTCTTTGTTACCGGGTAAATTGGCCCAAGGTTTGCCAGTGATGGCGCTCAATGTTGATAGTGTTGATGTTAATTTTTTCCGCATCAAGCAAAGCAGTCTGGCTAATTTCCTCGCCAGCTGGCAATACCGCAGTGCATTGTCGAACTGGGAATCAGATGAACTGCTGAAAATGGCTGATCTGGTCTATACCGGTCGTTTTGACCTTAATCCTGCCGCCAATACCCGCGAAAAGTTATTACTCCCGCTCGCCGATATCAAGCCGTTGCAAGAATCGGGTGTCTATCTGGCGGTGATGCAACAAGCCGGGCAATACAGTTACACCAATGCAGCCACCTTATTTACCCTGAGTGATATTGGTGTTTCGTTACATCGCTACCATGACCGGATGGATGTCTTTACCCAAGCATTGGCAGGCGGAGCGGCCTTGAAAGGCGTGTCGCTACAATTACTGGATGAAAAAGGCCAGGTGCTGGAACAGGTTGAGACTGACGCTCAGGGCCATGCACAACTAGAAAAGAATGCCAAAGCCAAATTGCTACTGGCTGCGCAAAACGGGCAGACGAGCCTGATTGACCTCAATGCTCCGGCGCTGGATCTGGCTGAGTTTGATATTGCCGGGCCAGAAGGTTTCCAGAAACAGTTTTTCGTCTTTGGCCCACGCGACTTGTATCGCCCCGGAGAGACGTTAATTGTCAATGGGTTGCTGCGCGATGCTGATGGTAAACCACTGACCACCCAACCGGTTAAAGTGGATATTCTCAAGCCGGATAATCAAGTGGTACGCAGTTTTGTCTGGCAGCCACAGGATGGTTTGTATCAATACCAGTACGCGATTGCAGAAAATGGCCCGACCGGCGAGTGGTCATTGCGCATGAATTTGGGCGATAACCAGCCGCGCCTGTACAAATTTAAGGTGGAAGACTTCCTGCCAGAACGGATGGCGCTTGAGATTGCCACCAGCAAAGAACCGATCGCCACTGACAGCGAAGCCAGTTTTGCCATCACTGGCCGCTATCTCTACGGCGCTCCGGCAGCCGGTAACCGATTGCAAGGCCAATTATTCCTGCGCCCATTGCGCGAAGCGGTTGCCTCATTACCCGGTTTTGAATTCGGTTCGATTATCGAAGAAAACCTTTCGCGTACCTTGGATGAGTTTGATACCACACTTAACAGCGACGGCCAAACTGAGGTTGAAGTTGATAACAGTTGGCAGAATGCGCAATCACCACTGAAGCTGATTTTACAGGCCAGTTTGCTGGAATCTGGCGGGCGGCCAGTCACGCGGCGCGCTGAGCAAGCTTTGTGGCCAGCCGATGCGCTGGTCGGTATTCGCCCGTTATTCAACAAGCAGCAAGTTTATGATTATCGCAGTGACAGTTATAAATCACAGGCGATGGTCGATCAGGACACCACGGCTGATTTTGAAATTATTTATGCCAATGCTGATGGTGAAAAACTGGCGGCGAAGGGTTTGAAAGCGAAGTTGGTGCGTGAGCGCCGCGATTACTACTGGCAGTGGTCAGAAAGTGATGGCTGGCAGTCACTGTATGATAAAAAAGATCTGACTCTGGCAGAGCAGTCAGTGAATGTTCCCGCAGACGGTAGCGCTAAAGTCAGCTTCCCGGTGGAGTGGGGCGCATATCGTATTGAGGTGAGTAATCCAGATAATGAATTAGTCAGCAGCTCTCGTTTCTGGGCCGGTTACAGCTGGCAGGATAATACCGCAGGCAGTGGTGCTGTGCGGCCAGATCAGGTCAAACTGACACTGGATAAACCGGCTTACCGACCTGGCGAAAAAGTAAAACTGCATATTGAAGCACCGGCTGCCGGTAATGGCTATCTGCTGGTGGAATCCAGTGATGGCCCATTGTGGTGGCAGGAAGTGACTATTCCAGCTGGAGGCGCTGAGGTTGAAGTGCCGATTAACAAAGAGTGGAATCGACATGATTTATATCTCAGTGCGACAGTGATTCGCCCTGGTGATAAGTCACAGCAGGCGACACCAAAACGCGCCATTGGTTTGCTGCATCTGCCGCTGGTTGATGAAACCCGCAAATTAGCGCTAGAGCTGGAATCACCAGAGCGCATTCGTCCTAATCAGACTTTAACGGTAAAAGTAAAAGCCAGCCGCAGCGGTGCGCCGTTACCTGAGAAAGTGCAGGTGTTGCTATCGGCGGTCGACAGCGGGATTCTGAATATTACTGATTACGCCACGCCCGATCCCTATGACGCCTTCTTTGGCCGCAAGCGCTACAGCGCCGACCAATATGATGTTTACGGGCAATTAATTGAAGGGCAGGGCCGTCTGGCAAGCCTGCGCTTTGGTGGTGATGGAGATGACGAAGACGCGCTATCCCGCGGCGGTAAGAAACCGATAACTGAAGTCACTATTGTGGCGCAACAGGCCCAGCCGGTGACATTAAACGCGCAGGGTGAAGGCACTATCGAGCTGGCTATTCCTGACTTTAACGGTGAGTTACGTCTGATGGCGCAAGCCTGGAGTGATGAAGATTTCGGTAAAGCTGAGTCTAAGGTGGTGGTCGCGGCTCCGCTGATTGCCCAACTCGCCACCCCGCGTTTTCTGGCGGGAGGAGATAGCACCCAACTGGCATTGGATTTAAGTAATCTATCCGGTCAGCCGCAGACGCTGTCACTTAACTGGGCTGCCAGCGATTTACTGGCACTCAATGGCGCGCCAACCCAAACTATTTCGCTGGCAAATGGCGAGCGCAAGACAGTGCTGATCCCGGTGCGGGCGTTGAATGGTTTTGGGCAGGGTGATATCGGCCTGACTATTACTGGTATGGTTTTACCGAATGAGAAACTGCCCGATTATCAGCATCATTGGAAAATAGGTGTACGGCCAGCTTATCCTGCCCAGACACGCCATTTCGCCAATGTGTTGCATAGCGGTGAAAGCTGGAATCTGCCAGCGGAGGCGACCAAAGGTCTGGCTCCTGAAACGCTACAAGGGCAACTGCTGATAACCAGCCGGCCACCGCTGAATTTAGCGCGCTATATCACTGAATTATATGCTTATCCTTATGGCTGCTTGGAGCAGACGGTGAGCGGGTTGTATCCGTCGTTGTACAGCAATTATGCCCAACTGACGGCACTCGGCATTAAAGCCGATAGTGACGAGAAACGGCGTAAAAGTATTGATGTCGGTATCGAGCATTTGCTCAGCATGCAGCGCTATAACGGCGGTTTCGGTTTGTGGAGTAATGATAGCCCGGAAGAGTTCTGGCTGACGGCGTATGCCACTGACTTCCTCTATCGCGCCAGCCAGCAGGGGTACAGTGTGCCGGTGGCTGCACTCACGGCGGCGAATAATCGTTTGCAGCGCTATTTGCAAGATCCGAGTCAAATTGAAATTCGTTACAGCGAACAGACCAAACATACGCGCTTTGCAGTGCAAGCATACGCGGGCTTGGTATTGGCACAACAGCAGCAAGCTTCATTGGGTGCTTTGCGCCAATTATATACCCGTAGCAATGATGCGCGCTCCGGTTTGCCGTTGGTGCAGTTGGGTGTGGCACTGAAATTGATGGGAGATATGCCTCGCGCCAAAGAAGCGATTACGCAAGGGCTGAATATCACCCGCAGTGATAAAGACTATTGGCTGGAGGATTACGGCAGTTCATTGCGCGATGACGCCCTGATTTTGGCACTGCTAACTGACAATAACCTGCTGGCGCAAGATCGTGATACGCGCCTATTGGCACTGTCTGATGCGTTGAGCAGCCGTAACTACCTATCAACGCAAGAGAGCAATGCGGTATTCCTCGCGGGTCGTACATTGATGAGTGGGGCAGAAACGCCGTGGCAAGTGGCGATTGCACCGCAAGTTGAGCCAATTGAGCAGGCCGAGACACTGACGCAAAGTGCAGCATTGAATCAAAACTGGTCAGCACAACAATTGGCGGGCGGTCTGCAATTACAAAATCGCGGCGACGTTGCATTATATAGCCGCATGAATGTGGTGGGATATCCACAACAAACGCCAGCGCCGTACAGCAACAATTTACATATCACTCGCAGTTATATTGGGCTTGACGGTCAGCCGCTACGCTTATCCCAATTGAAGAGTGGCGAGTTAGTTCTGGTGCATTTAGATGTCTGGGCTGATAAACGGGTACCCGATGCGCTGGTGGTCGATTTGCTGCCAGCCGGTTTGGAACTGGAAAACCAGAACTTGGGTGACAGCAGCGCCAGCCTGGGGGAGAGTGCCAGCAGTGTGACCGAGTTGATGCAGGATATGCAGCAGTCGGATATCAAGCATCAGGAGTTCCGAGATGACCGCTATGTTGCCGCAGTCAATGTTGATGCTTACCGCCATACGACATTGTTATATCTGGCACGCGCAGTGACGCCGGGGATTTATCAGGTGCCTGCGCCACAGGTGGAATCGATGTATGTTCCAGATTGGCGGGCGCTGGGCAGCACGGTGCCACAGCTTGAAATAGTTAAGTAAACACTGACTCCCCTTTTGCGGTTACAGGTAAAAGGGGAGCTACCTATCTTTGATGCTAAAAACATACTTTGCCCGTCATCGCCGTAAAATCTGGGTGCTGGCGCTTATTGTAGTGCTGTTTCCGGCTATCTTGTGGCTGGCGGATAAACGCTGGCCGCTTCCACTGACTGAAGTGCAGGTTGCGCGGGTAGTGGTCGCCGAGGATGGGACACCGTTATGGCGCTTTGCCGATGCTGACGGGGTTTGGCGTTATCCGGTGACGCTGCAAGAGGTTTCCCCTTATTACTTGCAAGCGCTGCTGACCTTTGAAGATCGCTGGTTTTATTCTCATCCCGGAGTGAATCCATTGGCACTGGCGCGCGCTGCCTGGCAGGATTTGCGCGCAGGTAAGATTCTGTCTGGTGGCAGCACACTTTCAATGCAAGTTGCCCGCCTGATTGACCCACATCCCCGCACATTAGCGGGTAAATTGCGCCAGGTGTGGCGAACGGCTCAGCTGGAATGGCACTTTTCGAAAGACAAAATTCTCGAAATCTATCTTAACCGCGCCCCTTTCGGTGGCACGTTGCAAGGCATTGGCGCGGCCAGTTGGACATATTTGGGTAAGCCACCCTCACAATTAACGCCGGCAGAAGCCGCGTTATTGGCCGCGTTGCCCCAGGCACCGAGCCGCTTGCGCCCGGATCGCTATCCACTGCGAGCTAAAGCTGCGCGCGATAAAGTGTTAAGTCGGCTGGCGGATTATCAGGTGTGGTCGTCTGAGCAGGTGGCTGATATCAAACAAGAAGATATCTGGCTGGCACCGCGTCAGGTTCCGCAATTAGCGCCATTGTTAGCGCGGCGCTTAACGGCAGGTAACCAGCGGGAAGTGATTAACACCACTGTGGATGCAGGTTTACAGCGCCAGCTGGAAGATATGGCTGCAGGTTGGCGTCATCAACTCCCCGAGAAAACTTCATTGGGATTGCTGGTGGTAGACCATACCACCATGAATGTGCGTGCTTACCTCGGTTCAGTCGATTTTCAGGATGATCGTCGCTTCGGCCATGTGGATATGGTCAGTGCCTGGCGCTCGCCGGGGTCAACACTGAAGCCATTCCTGTATGCGATGGCATTGGATGATGGTTTGATCCATGCTGAGTCACTGTTACAAGATGTGCCGCGCCGCTTTGGCGATTATCGGCCCGGTAACTTTGATACCGGTTTCCACGGCCCGGTCAGTGCCAGCGAGGCTTTGGTGCGCTCTTTAAATCTGCCAGCGGTACAATTACTCGAAGCATATGGCCCTAAGCGTTTTACCGCCAACTTACGTAATGGCGGTTTGGACTTACGTTTCCCACTGCACAGTGAACCCAGCTTGGCAGTGATCCTCGGCGGTACAGGTTCACGGCTTGACCAATTAGTCGCAGCCTACAGCGCTTTTGCGCGGGGCGGAATGGCGGCAACGTTGCGGTTCGAGCCACAACAGCAGATACAGGAACGGCGCTTGTTTTCACCGGGAGCAGCGTGGATTACCCGACGAATTATGGCGGGGGAAGCCCGACCATTACCGGACGATATTTTACCCACCACGGTACCGTTGGCATGGAAAACTGGTACCAGTTATGGCTACCGTGATGCGTGGGCGATTGGCATTAATGCGCGCTATACTATTGGCGTGTGGGTCGGTCGGCCAGATGGCACGCCGGTCGCTGGGCAGTTTGGTTATGCCACTGCTATCCCTATCCTCAATCAAGTCAGTAACTTGCTAATGAATGGGGTACAGCAAACCGGCCACCCGTTACCCCGAGATCCCCGGCCATCGTCCGTCAGTCGCGAAGAGATTTGCTGGCCGGGGGGGCAACCTTTGGCGGCCGGAGACACTAATTGCCGTCAACGTCGACAAAGCTGGGTTCTGGATGGCACCCATCCGCCGACACTCGCCGCACCTGGGCAGGAAAATACGCAGGGCAGCCAGTTCACTATTTGGTTGAACCCACCAGGCCAGCGAGTCGCTGCTGATTGCCCGGGCGCTACGCCGGTCGCATTAGCATTGTGGCCCTTGCCGCTCGAACCCTGGCTCCCGATGACAGAGCGCCGTAGTCATCGGCTGCCCGCGGCAAGTAGTGAATGCCCGCCACAGGGAGGGATGGATGTGGCTCCGTTGTTGATTTTGGGTATCCGTGATGGCGCGGTAGTGAAACGTTTACCGGGCCAAACTCATCTTGATCTTCGGCTGGAAGCCCAAGGTGGGGGCGGGCAACATTGGTGGTTCCTCAATGGGGAGCAAGTGGCAGTGACTGAAAATAATCAAACATGGATACAGACATTATCAATGCCTGGCCGCTATCAACTTACGGTGTTGGATGAGAGTGGGTTAGTGAGTAATGTATTATTTCGCGTAGAATGAATACATGTAGTAAATTAATTGCTGATAACCTATAACTTGCTTTTATATTCCATTATTAATTAATTTTTTGTAATAAATAAAATAATATTGTGGTTTTGATTTGTTCGATAGATTAACTCCAGCACATTATAGTGTATGGCTGGAGAGTAATGAGATGATTTATAAATTTTTATTTATAGTATTATTTTTAATAATATCAACTATAGATGTTTTCGCTGAACAACCTAAAGTCTGTTTTTTTGCTGATGAAGGTTATCAAGGGAAATCTTTTTGTGCTTCTCAAGGTCAGGCGGTAAGTGATCTTAGATCGGAATGGAATGATAGGATATCATCAATTTATATTCCCCCTGGGATGATAGTGACCGTATTTAAAGATATCTATTTTTCAGGCGAAAATTTAACATTTAAAGAAAGTATTGATTTAGAATTCTCCCGACGTTGGGCAAACTTAAATGATGCAATCAGTTCCTTTAAGGTTAGAAGTGCCGCCTGTTTTTATGAGTTTGATAATTTTACTGGTGATTCGATTTGTATCTCAGGTAATGAACGCATTGATTTATATAATGAGACTTATGGTCGACGATCTCATATATTAAACCCTCTCAATGATAAAATAAGCTCTATTCTGCTACCTAAAGATACTCAAGCAATTATCTATGAAAATGATGGGTATGGTGGTGTTTATTTTACTCTAACTGAGAGCCATTCTGAGTCAAACCTCGAAAATATAGGGATGAACAATAATATTACTAGTATGCGGGTTTCTCAGTTTGAACACTTTCTCTGTGATAAATACTGTGTCATCAAAGATAGCATGCTTGTTCCTGTACAATATGCTTTTGGTAACTATTGGGATGATAAAAGAATAGGTTCAAAACAAGTGTTGATTAGCTTTTATATAACCAATAAAGATAATCATTCTATAGGTATATCCGGTGGTGGTATTTTTAAAATAAAGGGGAAAGAGATTTTATTTGTTCATGAGCATAGTAACAAATCCGCCGTCTTTGAATTAAGTGGTCATGGTAATACCTTATCCCTATTATCTAAATTTAGTGGCGGATATTTTGAATTTCAACTTGTTGAATCCTCTGGTGACCAAGTGATAAATATTTATCCTGTATTGGGCTATTTGTTTGATGTTGATGATACCAATGTCAGGTTTTTTATCAATAACGAGAATAGTAAGCAACCAGTAATAATAGATAAAATAGTCCTGACGGTTGAAAAAGAACACCACAGAATAGAGCGCAGTTTTATAGGAAAAGTCATCTGTTGGTTAGACCCTCTGCTTAACTTATATAATTATATTATCCAGGGGGGATGTAATCAGGTAGACCATTTTATTACTGACGCGAGAGATTTTTTTAGCAGTGCTAGTAATAAAGTATTACAAGTATCTGGTACATCTAAACCACTCCCAAAAATTAAAGATAATGAATCCTTCGCTTTTGAAAAAATGATGCTAGATCTCTCGTCTGATCCTAAGGGTATATTGACTCATATTAATTCTGATATGAATGGTAAATCATTAACTTTACCGGCAACCGCCCTGGCTTGCCATGTTTCAATGAAAGACCAAATACTTCCTCATTTGCGCTCGCGCCGTCAGGCTATTCCTCCCTGTATTACCTGGACATTAAATATTTTAACTGACTTTACGTTGCTATTTGGGAGTAGCATTAGTACCTGGAATGCTGAAAATTTTGGTCGGGTCATATCACGTATTGTTAATTCAGGGGATACCGGCTATGCAGTATCTGATCCGGTGATAGACCAACGTCTGGTTGAAAATGTTCGCACCTTCGTTGCGGAAAATATTGATAACGTGACGCGGTTAAAAACAGCATTTGATTTTTCTCAACTCAGCTATAGCGATTATTTACGGCACAATGAACCAGAGTCAAATGCCCTATCCCCACAAGCGGTGCAGTTATTACCTCAGGGCCGCTATGAGCTGGCCTTGCAAAACTTTCAGTTTGTCGAGACGGTACCCAGAAGACAACATCATGGCGAGTGGGTTGAGCATCCTGAACTGCATTTTGATATTGAGATCATCAGTGGTGAAACTGCAACCACGCAAACAGCCAGGCAAAATGTTCTGCCGGTGGTGGAGGATTGGCGCAAGCGGTATCATCAGGCCTCGCAGTCTTTATATATTACTGCAAATGCTGAAACGATAAGCAATCCTAATATGCATCACGGAATGAATGACGTTATTTCTGCTGCCAGCTTGGTGAGCGATGTTGCTCAAAGTTGGTTAAGAACGCCGCGTGAGGATTATATTTATGTGATTGTTCGTTTATCCGGCGAGGTAGTCAGTATAGCGATGGCGGTAGATATTAATGAATTTGATGTCGGAGTTGCGGGGTCGTTAACCCGGCCAGACGATGTGCTTCATTCTACTGCCAATGGTGTTATTCGCGGGGCGGGTACGGCAGCGATGCGGGCTTTGGCCGAGCATGTGGCCAAGAAAGGAAAGCGGGCATTGGTATCAGATGTGATCAGCCAGCCATCGGCAATTGTGAAAAAAAAGGTGGGTTTTCAATATATTAATGAACTTTGATGTTGAAGGTTTTTTGATAACCAAGTACTGATGTGGGCGGGGCTCAAAAGATTTTTATGTAAAGTGTGATTTGTGCATAAAAGTGAGGAATAAAGATAACTGTTTTTTAATAAAATGTTGTAATTTCCGTATGCAAGTGCCAAACACCCACATATAATCGGCGGCCACTGTACAGGGTCGGCATAATTTTGTAGTAAAGGAACTGCCCGCGAGCCAAACAGTATTTTATGCGGCGGGTTCCGAGTCCGGTCAATATTAGAAATCCAATAGAGGTTATCATGGCTGTAGAACGTACTTTTTCCATTATCAAACCTAATGCTGTTGCCAAAAATAAGATTGGTGCCATTTATGCGCGTTTTGAAAGTGCTGGTTTCAAAATTATTGCTGCAAAAATGCTGCATCTGACCAAAGAACAAGCTGAAGGTTTTTACGCTGAACATAAAGGCCGCCCATTCTTCGATGGTTTGGTCGAGTTTATGACTTCAGGCCCGGTCATGATTCAGGTTCTGGAAGGCGAAAATGCCGTTCAACGTCACCGCGATATCATGGGTGCAACCAACCCAGACAACGCACTGGCAGGTACTCTGCGTGCAGATTTCGCCGATAGTTTCACCGAGAATGCGGTGCACGGTTCCGATGCAGTTGAATCAGCTCAGCGTGAAATCGCTTATTTCTTCAGCGACAATGAAATTTGCCCCCGCTAATTAATTGATTTTGTGAATTAGATTGGCTTGTTTAATCAACTGAAACAATAAAGTTGCCTGTACGCCTTTCCAATCATGGAATCCATGCTTTAAAATTTGTACAATGCTGCGCCCCGGTGGAGACATCTCTGCCGGGGCGTTCTATTATTTATTCATCGCCGTTTCGAAAGCCGTACCCGGTTTAAAGCGCAGCGCCGTAAAGTGTAACAACGAGGCCACGACAACTCATGTCTGAACAATTATTAACTGCATCAATGCCAATTGATGCTGCCCCCCTGTCTGACAACGCGGTTGCAACCGCAGCACCAGCAACCAGCAAAATCAATCTACTTGATTTAAATCGTCAGCAAATGCGCGAATTTTTTGCCGAAATGGGTGAGAAGCCTTTCCGTGCAGATCAGGTCATGAAGTGGATGTATCACTACTGCTACGATGATTTCGAGCAAATGACTGATATTAATAAAGGGTTACGTGCCAAATTACAGCGCGTAGCTGAAATCCGTGCACCTGAAGTGGCACAAGAACAGCGCTCCACTGATGGTACCATTAAATGGGCCATCAAAGTGGGCGATCAGCAAGTCGAAACGGTGTATATCCCAGAAGGTGAGCGTGCGACGCTGTGTGTGTCCTCTCAGGTCGGCTGCGCATTAGAATGTAAATTCTGTTCAACGGCACAGCAAGGTTTTAACCGCAACCTGCGAGTCTCTGAAATTATCGGCCAGGTATGGCGTGCGGCCAAGATTATCGGTTCATTAAAATCAACCGGTACTCGTCCAATCACCAACGTGGTGATGATGGGTATGGGTGAACCCCTGTTGAACTTGAATAACGTGGTACCCGCGATGGATATCATGATGGACGATTTTGGTTTCGGTTTATCCAAACGCCGTGTGACATTGTCGACTTCTGGTGTGGTGCCAGCACTGGATAAACTGGGCGATATGATTGATGTTGCCTTAGCTATCTCATTGCATGCGCCGACGGATGATATCCGTGATGAAATTGTGCCTATCAACCGTAAATACAATATTGAAACCTTCCTTGCCGCAGTTCGCCGTTATTTGGCGAAATCGAATGCCAATGGTGGGCGTGTTACGGTTGAATACGTTATGCTGGATCACATCAATGACAGCACTGAGCAAGCTCATCAGTTGGCGGAATGTTTAAAAGACACTCCGTGTAAGATTAACTTGATCCCATGGAACCCGTTCCCGGGAGCACCTTATGGTCGTAGCTCAAACAGCCGGGTGGATCGTTTCTCTAAGGTATTGATGGAATACGGATTTACCACTATCGTCCGTAAGACACGCGGTGATGATATTGATGCGGCATGTGGTCAATTGGCCGGTGAGGTGATTGATCGCACCAAGCGCAGTTTGAAAAAGAAAATGGCCGGTGAACCTATCGCGATTAAAACAGTCTGATTCACGATGCCATTAGTTTGTGCATAACTATTTGTTATTCAACTTATAATTTGTTAGGTAACCGATACAAAAAGGTTATTCAAAAGTCATTAATGGGAATAACATAAGTGCCTGATTCGGGTAAGTGCAGCGATTAACATAGCTGTAGCTTGCAGACGACGGGTATTTTCACAAATAAGGACAATTGAGCAAGCATGAAGCTGACAAGACTGTGGAGAGTTTGCCTGATAGCGACCATATTGGCGGGCTGTTCTGGTTCATCGCCGGAAAAAGCGAGCCAATCCACCGCAGGGCAGACACGTTTACAACTAGGTTTAGAATATCTGGCGCAAGGTGATCTTACTGCTGCGCGGCAGAATTTTGAGAAGGCTGTAGCGGCAGATCCACAGGATTATCGTGCTCAATTGGGTATGGCTTTTTATGAGCAACGCATCGGTGAAAACGATGCGGCGGAGCAGCGCTATCAGCAAGCGATGAAACTGGCACCAGGAAATGGCACTGTACTGAATAATTACGGTGCGTTTCTGTGTAGTTTAGGGCAGTATGTACCGGCCCAACAACAGTTTAGCGCAGCTGTATTGTCGCCTGATTACGGTCAGGTTGCAGATAGTCTGGAAAACGCTGGATATTGCTTTTTACGGGCTAATCAAAATGACCAGGCTCGGGTACTCTTGAGTCGGGCATTGAAGTATGATCCGGATAAAGGTGAGCCGCTGCTTGCAGAAGCTCAAAGGCATTTTGGAGAAGGGAATCGCGCTCAGGCGCAACTATTACTGGATGTTTATCAACATGTACTTCCAGCCAGTGCTGAAAGTTTATGGTTACAAATTCGTTTCGCCGCGCTAGCAGGCCGTCAAGATAGTGTTCAACGCTATGGCAAGCAGCTTGCGCGAAGTTTTCCACAATCCAAACAGTACCAGCATTTTCTAGCTAATGAATACTGAAGCCTCCCAAGATCAAACTGTTCCAGAGACGACAGGTGTGCGCCTGCGTCAAGCCCGCGAAGCACTAGGGCTCACTCAGCAGATGGTTGCAGAACGTCTGTGTCTGAAAGTATCCACAATCCGTGATATTGAGGAGGATAAAGCACAAGCTAATCTCGCCTCGACATTCCACCGTGGCTACATTCGTTCTTACGCTAAACTGGTTCACCTTCCAGAAGATGAACTGTTGCCTATGTTGGCAAAACAAGCGCCGATCAGAGCGGCAAAAGTTGCCCCGATGCAAAGTTTCTCATTGGGCAAAAAGCATAAAAAACGTGATGGCTGGTTGATGAGTTTCACCTGGCTTATTGTGTTGGTTGTGCTCGGTCTGACAGGGGCATGGTGGTGGCAAAATCATCAGGCGCAGCAAGCAGAAATAGTCACTATGGCTGATCAGTCTTCTGCTCAACTGTCGCAAAATAGTGGGCAATCTGTGCCGCTATCTGATGATAATAGCGATCCTGCGAACCCGGTGGATACTCAAGCTCCGGTCGCGGCTAGCCAGCCGTCAACACCAACAGAAAATGGTACAGCACCTGCGACGAGCAGTGCTGCGCCAGTGGATACGGCAAACAGCCCTGTCAACACAATAGCACCTCAAGGAACAACTTCAGCGGAGTCTGCGGTTGTTTCGCCAAGTCAGGCACCTTTGCCTAATGTTTCTCCTGCGCAATCGCCCCTGCCTACAGCAGATGCTGGAGTAACAGGTACTGCATCATCTGTCAGCTCATTGGTCATGAATTTTACCGCTGATTGTTGGCTACAGGTTGTTGATGCAACGGGAAAAACATTATTTAGTGGTATCCAAAAAGGGGGCGCGACTCTCAATCTCTCAGGGAAAGCTCCCTATAAGCTGACCATTGGTGCTCCAGGTGCATTAACGATTACGTATCAGGGTAACCCAGTAGATTTGAGTAAATTTATTAAGGCTAATCGCGTAGCCCGCCTGACTGTCGGTGTAGAGTAATATTGTGTTTTTGACAAACAACTCTGTGGTTCTGACCAAGTGCCATTGTCTTGTGGAAGATAATGGTTTTGAAAGACTACTGCGTTGCGAAAACTACACGACTGTAAAGGAGAGTGTGTAATGCATAATGAATCCCCTATTATCCGCCGTAAATCGACCCGGATTTACGTCGGTAAAGTGCCTATTGGCGATGGTGCGCCGATTGCAGTGCAATCGATGACCAATACCAAAACCACTGATGTTGATGCGACTGTTGCTCAAATTAAGGCACTGGAACGTGTTGGCGTAGATATCGTGCGAGTTTCAGTACCGACCATGGATGCGGCTGAGGCATTTAAGTTAATCAAGCAGCAATCAAATGTTCCGTTGGTTGCCGATATCCATTTCGATTACCGTATTGCGCTAAAAGTTGCGGAGTATGGTGTTGATTGCCTGCGAATTAACCCTGGAAACATCGGTTCAGAAGAACGTATTCGTTCTGTGGTTGATTGTGCTCGTCACCATAATATTCCTATTCGTATTGGCATCAATGGTGGATCGCTGGAAAAAGATATACAGGAAAAGTATGGCGAACCTACGCCGGAAGCCCTGCTTGAATCTGCGATGCGTCATGTCGATATCCTTGATCGTCTCAACTTTGATCAGTTTAAAGTCAGTGTTAAAGCCTCCGATGTTTTCTTGGCTGTAAACTCCTACCGTCTGCTGGCCAAGCAAATTAATAATCCTTTGCACTTAGGGATAACTGAAGCCGGTGGCGCGCGTAGCGGCTCCGTAAAATCGGCTATTGGTTTAGGCCTTTTGTTGTCAGAAGGTATTGGCGATACGTTACGTATCTCATTGGCTGCCGATCCGGTAGAAGAGGTCAAAGTTGGCTTTGATATCCTTAAATCACTGCGGATCCGTTCTCGCGGGATCAACTTTATTGCCTGTCCAACCTGTTCTCGCCAAGAGTTTGATGTTATTGGTACGGTCAACGCGTTGGAACAGCGGTTAGAAGATCTGATTACCCCAATGGATGTTTCTATTATCGGCTGCGTGGTCAATGGGCCGGGTGAGGCATTGGTCTCTACTATTGGTGTGACTGGTGCTCGTAACCACAGTGGTTTCTACGAAGATGGGGTTCGTCAGAGAGAACGTTTTGATAACGAGAAGATGATTGATCAATTGGAAGCTAAAATTCGTGCAAAAGCATCGATGCTCGATGCAAATAATCGAATAGTTATCAATATGCTGGAAGAAAAATAAGTAGCACGATCATTCGTTATCGTTGAATACAAAAAAGCGGGCATGGCCCGCTTTATAATGAGCCAGTGGAGGTGACAAATTGTCACCATTGAATATGTGGGCGGCAAGCCTCTATAATCGGCTTTATTTTTTGCACTATGCCCAATGTTATTGGCGTTGCTGCCGACACCGCTGCAACATCATGTAAACTGGGTATAAAACTACAGAGAACAGACGTGGCAAAGAACATTCAAGCCATCCGTGGTATGAACGACTACCTGCCAGCCGATACGGCAATATGGCAGCGTATTGAAGGCATTCTAAAGCAAGTGCTGGCAGGCTATGGCTACAGCGAAATTCGCATGCCGATTGTAGAGCAGACCCCGTTATTCAAACGCGCCATCGGTGAAGTCACCGACGTGGTTGAGAAAGAGATGTATACCTTTGACGATCGCAATGGCGAAAGTCTGACTCTGCGCCCGGAAGGTACCGCAGGGTGCGTGCGCGCAGGCATTGAACATGGTCTGCTGTACAATCAGGAACAGCGTCTGTGGTATATCGGCCCGATGTTTCGCTATGAGCGCCCACAGAAGGGACGTTACCGTCAATTCCACCAGTTAGGTGCTGAGGTTTTCGGTCTGCAAGGGCCTGATATTGATGCAGAATTGATACTGCTGACGGCTCGCTGGTGGCGTGCGTTAGGGATATCAGAGCATGTGCAGCTTGAATTGAACTCCATCGGCTCATTGGATGCGCGCGCTGATTATCGTGAAGCGCTGGTGACTTTCCTTGAACAACATGTTGATGTGTTGGATGAAGATTGCAAGCGTCGCATGTACAGTAACCCGTTACGTGTGCTGGATTCCAAAAATCCAGATGTTCAACAATTGCTTAATGATGCACCTAAGCTGTCTGATTATCTGGATGATGAATCAAAACAACATTTTGCCGGTTTGTGTGAACTTTTAAATCAGGCTGGCATCCCATATACCGTCAATGAACGTTTAGTTCGTGGTTTGGATTATTACAACCGCACGGTATTTGAGTGGGTGACCAACAGTTTAGGCGCACAAGGCACAGTCTGTGCCGGTGGGCGTTACGACGGTTTAGTTGAACAACTGGGTGGTCGTGCCACACCAGCTGTTGGTTTTGCGATGGGGCTTGAGCGTTTGGTTCTGTTGGTACAAGCCGTTAATCCAGAGTTCAAAGCACCGGCAACAGTCGATGTGTATCTCATCTCATCGGGTGAGGGGGCGCAAAGTGCTGCGATGCAGCTTGCTGAACGCGTGCGTGATGTTATGCCAGCGCTGAAATTAATGACCAATTACGGCGGCGGCAATTTCAAAAAGCAAATCACCCGCGCCGATAAGTGGGGCGCGCGTGTGGCATTAATACTTGGCGAAAGCGAAGTGGCGGCACAGCAAGTGGTTGTAAAAGATTTGCGGAATGGTGAACAAGAAACGCTGGCGCAAGCGGATGTTGCTGCGCGTCTGGCTTTGATGTTGG
>NZ_JBLWEX010000246.1:0-20956 GCF_048323875.1 Yersinia sp. LJYL362 | reverse complement strand
TACGGCTGAGTGGGTCTTGCAGGTTACTGGCGACATAGTCGGCAATATCTTGTTTATCCATGCTGCCATCAGTGGAAACAAACGCCACCATCATCAGGGTATTATCCCCTGATTTAGACACTGAAACGCCTTGCTGCTGGACATCTTGCGGCAACTTTTTGATAGCGGACTGCAACTGGTTTTGTACCTGCTGCATAGCTTCGTTAGGATTGGTTCCAGCCTGAAAAGTCAGGGTTATTGATGCACTGCCGGAGTTACTGCTTTGTGATGACATATACAGCAGGTTATCCAGACCGGTCATACTTTGTTCTATGACCTGCGTGACCGTATTTTCCAGTGTTTGTGCCGAGGCTCCGGGGTAGGATGCACTAATGCGTACATTGGGCGGTGCCAGATTAGGGTATTGCTCAACCGGCAGTGTTGAGATTGCCAATGCGCCAGTCAGACACAAAATTATCGCCAATACCCAGGCAAATATTGGGCGGTCGATGAAAAAATTAGCCATGCAGTGCCAGCCTCTCGGGTTAAATACAGCAGAATCCACGTTGCACTTTACGCGTGAATGCTTAAGAAAACGTGAAGAAAATAAGGAGAAGCTGTAAATAACATCGTAAAAATCGAGTTAATTCACCTTGATGGTAAAAAGAGTGATATATCAGACTGCTGACAATATTAACTGAAGGGGAATCGTACCGTTGGGGCCGTAGTGGCGTTAGCCACCGGAGTGCCCTTAGGTGCGGTAAACCCTTCACTCACTGAATTATCAATAGCTTTGTTATTAACCTTGATAAACAGGTGTTTTTTCTGGCATCAAGTAGACTATTAAATAGCTATCCAACCTTGGAGGATGTTATGGAACTTAATCCGGTTTTTGCCCGTCGTCTCTACCTTTGCTGGCTTATCAGTCACGGTGAGTCATTGAATGTGCCGCGCTTGATGGAATTGACCGGTTGGCCGCGGCGAACATTACAAGATGTGCTAAAAGCACTGCCCGGTTTGGGGATAACGATGACATTCGTGCAGGATGGTGTGCGCAATAATGCGGGATATTATCGGTTAGACAATTGGGGGCCACTGAATAAAAAATGGATAGACGATAACCATGATTTTATTTTAGCAGCCATTGAGTAATCTAATAACTTGGCTGCTATTATACCCGTCATACTTCAAGCTGCATGTGCGTTGGCTACGTTCAATAACCCGAATCACTACTGGTCTTGATCTTAAGAAAGAGTAAGCTCATCGGGATTATCTCCCTTGCCGCCTTCCTGCAACTCGAATTATTTAGGGTATAGATAATAGGGTGGTTATTAATATTTTTTATTTTCTAAATACATGATGGTTGCTGCAACGCGTGAGCGAACATTCAGTTTTCTTAATAAATTGCGGATATGCACTTTCACGGTTTCTTCTGAAATGTGCAATTCAAACGCGACCTGTTTATTGGACATTCCTCGCGCCACTTCTTGCAGAACATCTAATTCTCGCTCGGTTAATTCAGAGAATGGATTAACCTGTTCGTCTCGCGAGGATAAATACTGGGTGACCGCATCACTGAATACATTCTCACCCTTTGAAGCCAGACGGATATTTTCCAGTAATATTTCAGGTTCACTGTCTTTAAGCAGATAACCATCAGCGCCTGCGTCAATCATGGCGTACACATCACTGCGCGCATCGGAGACCGTCAAAACAATAATTCGCGCATCAATACCTTCATTGCGAAAAGCTTTCAATGTATCCAGCCCTGACATGCCTTTCATATTTAGATCAAGCAGAATGACATCCGGCTGACACTTGGCCGCCTCAATAATGGCGTCGCTGCCACAATTGGCTTCAGCAACCACATCAAAGTTGCTATCCAGCTCAAGTAACTGCTTGATCCCACGGCGCATGAGGGGATGATCGTCAACGATCATAATGGTGTGACTTTTGGTCATGATAGTAATGTCCCTGTAACCGATAGCATTAAATGACTGGCTGTTGAACGTGGATTATGTAAAGTCGGTAATTTGCTCGACCCTGTTATCCATCATAGTTAGTTAAACCTCGCGTTAAGTGTACCTCAAAATCCCAATCGAATTCATTTAACCACGCCAGTTTCCCTGAAGAATAATGACCAAAATATCATTTCTCATTGATATCTATTCTCATTAAATAAATCGTTATATAAAAAATGTTATAACGCAAATAGATTTAACAGTGAGAAACCACGCAAATAACCACTAAATTAATTGATCTTGCTCAATATCTACCAACGATTAACTCTAAAGAGTAATTATTTTATTACTCATTATTCTGTATCTAATACCCCAACACTGGGGGATCTCTTTTAATACAAATAATAATTATTATCATTTGTTCGGTGTGACTCATCGAGCTTTAAATGAACACTTTCCTAAGGTACACGCGGGCGCGCCAGTAGATGTTAAGGATATCAGTATGACTGATTTATCGCGGCGTAAATTGCTGACTGGCTTTTGGCAAGCAGGCAAACAGCCACCCTCGGCTACCCGGCCACCTTGGTCAGTTAGCGAAAGTGATTTCATTGCGGGTTGTACCCGTTGCCAAAACTGTGTTGCTGCTTGTGAAACTGGCGTATTGGTTGCCGGCAGTGGCGGATTCCCCGAAATCGATTTTCAGCGTGCCGAGTGCAGTTTCTGCCAAGCCTGTGTGCTGGCCTGTGAAGCCGGTGTTTTTACCTCAACGGCGCTGCCCGCGTGGTCACTGAAAATCAACATATCAGACCGCTGTTTACCTTTTCACAATATTGAATGCCGAAGTTGTCAGGATAGTTGTGAAACGCGGGCGATAAAATTTCGTCCACGCCTAAACGGCATTGCTCAGCCCGAATTAGACCTTCCTGCTTGTACCGGCTGTGGTGCTTGTGTACCCAGTTGCCCCGTACAGGCAGTAACCCTTACCCGGAGTGAAGATGGACGATAAAGAATGGCATGTCTGTGGATTGGTGATGCAAGCCAAACCTGCGCGAATAGCGCCACTCATCGACAGCCTGCTGGCGATTCCGGGGACAGAAATACCCACCAGTGATGCCGCACTGGGTAAGTTGGTGGTGGTTATGCAGGCAGCGCGCTCAGACGTGCTCCTGAATTATATTGAGTCAGCACGTAATTTGGATGGTGTGCTGGCGGTATCGCTGGTTTATCACCAGCAGGAAAGCCAAGGTGAGGAAATGCCATGAAACTCAGTCGCCGGGATTTTATGAAGGCCAATGCCGCAGTTGCTGCGGCAGCCGCAGCCGGATTGACCATACCCACTGTCGCCAAGGCGGTCGTGGGTGAGACAACAAACGCCATCAAATGGGATAAAGCACCTTGCCGATTCTGTGGTACGGGTTGCGGTGTCTTGGTTGGCACGCAAAATGGCCGTATCGTGGCATCTCAAGGTGACCCGGATTCACCGGTCAATCGTGGGTTGAACTGTGTGAAGGGCTATTTCCTGCCGAAAATCATGTACGGCAAAGACCGCCTGACCCAGCCGCTGCTGCGGATGAAAGACGGTCAGTATGATAAAGAAGGTGATTTTACTCCGATCAGTTGGGAGAAAGCCTTTGATATCATGGAACTGAAATTCAAAAATGCACTGAAAGAAAAAGGCCCGACCGCAGTAGGGATGTTTGGCTCCGGTCAGTGGACGGTGTGGGAGGGGTATGCGGCATCAAAATTGCTGAAAGCCGGTTTCCGCTCCAACAACCTTGATCCCAATGCGCGCCATTGTATGGCCTCTTCCGTGGTGGGCTTCATGCGTACCTTTGGTATGGATGAGCCGATGGGGTGTTTTGATGATATTGAAGAAGCAGATGCCTTTGTGCTCTGGGGCTCCAATATGGCGGAAATGCACCCTATATTGTGGTCACGCATGACCAGTCGCCGCCTGACCGATGACAATGTCAGAATTGCCGTGCTGTCTACTTTTGAACACCGCAGCTTTGAACTGGCTGATAACCCGATGGTCTTTACCCCGCAGACTGATTTGGCGATTATGAATTACATCGCCAATTACATTATTCAAAATAATGCGGTTGATCAGGGCTTCCTCGACCGCCATGTGAATTTCCGCCGAGGTGCGACAGATATCGGCTATGGTTTACGGCCAACGCATCCACTGGAAAAAGCAGCAAAAAACCCCGGTAGCGATGCCTCTGAGCCGATGAGCTTTGATGATTTTAAAGCTTTTGTGGCCGAGTACACACTGGAAAAAACCGCCAAAATGAGCGGCGTGCCGGAAGACCAACTGGAGTCACTGGCGCAGTTATATGCTGACCCCAAAGTGAAACTGGTGTCTTACTGGACCATGGGCTTTAACCAGCATACTCGTGGTGTTTGGGCCAATAACATGTGCTACAACCTGCACTTGTTAACCGGCAAGATATCTAAACCAGGTTCTGGGCCTTTCTCTCTGACCGGCCAGCCTTCCGCTTGTGGTACAGCCCGTGAAGTGGGGACATTCTCCCACCGCCTGCCTGCCGATATGGTGGTCACTAACGAAAAACATCGCCAAATTGCCGAAACCAAATGGCAACTGCCAGCGGGTACGATTCCGGAAAAAGTCGGTTTGCATGCTGTAGCGCAAGATCGTGCGCTGAAAGATGGCACTCTCAACGCCTACTGGGTGATGTGTAACAACAACATGCAGGCCGGGCCAAATATCAATGAAGAGCGCATGCCGGGTTGGCGTGATCCGCGCAACTTCATCGTTGTT
The DNA here is from genome assembly GCF_048323875.1 of Yersinia sp. LJYL362. NCBI lineage: Bacteria > Pseudomonadati > Pseudomonadota > Gammaproteobacteria > Enterobacterales > Yersiniaceae > Yersinia > Yersinia sp. LJYL362. The sequence continues at coordinate 16,234 of NZ_JBLWEX010000246.1, read as the reverse complement.
TCAGACCCTTATCCCACTATCAGTGCCCTAGCCGCTGACCTTATCTTACCCACCGCGATGTGGGTCGAGAAAGAGGGCGCTTACGGTAATGCTGAGCGCCGTACCCAGTTCTGGCGTCAGCAAGTGCCTGCGCCGGGTGAAGCGAAATCTGACTTATGGCAGATGGTTGAGTTTGCCAAGCGCTTCAAAGTTGAAGAAGTGTGGCCTGATGAGTTGATTAACAAGAAACCGGAATATCGCGGTAAGACATTGTATGACGTGCTGTTTGCCAACAATGTGGTGAATAAATACCCACTGAGTGAAATTCCGGCTGACCAATTAAATGATGAAGCGCGTGATTTTGGTTTCTACCTGCAAAAAGGGCTATTTGAAGAGTATGCCGATTTTGGCCGGGGTCATGGTCACGACTTAGCGCCGTTCGATCGCTACCATCAGGAACGCGGCCTGCGCTGGCCGGTGGTAAACGGTAAAGAAACGCTGTGGCGTTACCGTGAAGGTTTTGATCCCTTCGTGCCAAAGGGTGAGGACGTGCGTTTCTACGGCAAACCGGATGGAAAAGCGGTGATATTCGCCCTGCCTTACGAACCGGCGGCGGAAAGCCCGGATCAGGAATATGACCTGTGGCTCTCCACTGGCCGGGTGCTGGAGCATTGGCACACCGGTTCTATGACCCGCCGAGTGCCTGAATTACATCGTGCGTTCCCTGAAGCCGTGCTTTTCATTCACCCATTGGATGCTAAAGCTCGTGGTTTACGGCGCGGTGACAAAGTGAAAGTGATTTCACGCCGTGGCGAAGTGATTTCGCTGGTGGAAACCCGTGGCCGTAACCGCCCGCCACAAGGGCTGGTGTACATGCCGTTCTTTGATGCTGCCCAGTTGGTGAATAACCTGACGCTGGATGCCACCGATCCGTTATCCAAAGAAACTGACTTCAAGAAATGTGCAGTCAAATTGGCTCGGGTTGTTGCGTGATTGTGCAAAAGACGCGGTCTTTCAGGAGAAAATAATGAATAACACGATGTTTCATGCATTCAATCGCCGGGTAATATCTGTGATATCGCTACTGGCGGTATTGCTGATAGCTGGTGTCGTCAATGCTGCCAGCAATGTCGAGATGGATTTAAGTCAATCACCGGAAGTCTCTGGTACGGCAGAAGGTAAGGTGAAAATGCCCAAACAGCAACAGCGGATGGCGCTGAACTATGTTAACCAACCACCACTGATCCCACATAGTGTTGATGGCTATCAAATCAGCAAAAACACCAACCGTTGCCTGCAATGTCATGGCGTTGAACATTATCGTACTACGGGTGCGCCGCGTGTTAGCCCAACCCACTTTATTGACCGCGATGGCAAGGTATCGAGTGAGGTTTCGCCGCGCCGTTACTTCTGCTTGCAATGCCATGTGCCACAAACTGACGCAGCACCGATTGTCGGTAATAGCTTCCAGCCAGCCCCTGGCTTTGGTCAATAAGTGAGACGGCTATTGTGAGAATAAAAAATGAATGAGACTAAAAAGCCCGGCATTATCAAACGACTATGGCAGTGGTGGCGTCGGCCGAGCCGGCTGGCGCTCGGCACGTTACTGCTGATTGGCTTTGTCAGTGGCATCATTTTCTGGGGCGGTTTTAATACCGGCATGGAAATGGCGAATACAGAGAAATTCTGTATTAGCTGCCATGAAATGAAAGACAACGTTTATCAGGAATACATGGGAACCATCCACTACAGCAACCGCAGTGGTGTGAAGGCAACCTGCCCTGATTGCCATGTTCCCCATGAGTGGGGGCCGAAAATGGTACGTAAAATCAAGGCCAGTAAAGAGCTGTATGCCAAAACCTTTGGTTTGATTGATACGCCGCAGAAGTTTGAGGCTCATCGTCTGACGATGGCGGAAAATGAGTGGGCGCGGATGAAAGCCAATGGTTCGCAAGAGTGCCGCAACTGCCATAATTTTGACAATATGGACTTCACGGCTCAGAAAACGGTGGCGGCGAAAATGCACAGTAAAGCGATTGAAGAAGGCAAAACTTGTATCGATTGCCACAAAGGTATCGCCCATAAGTTACCGGACATGAAGGATGTACCCACCGGTTTTTAATACCATTCGTACTTGAAGCCGCAGGGGTGTTGGCTGCGCTCGTGAACCCGAATCACTTACTTGAGTAAGCTCATCGGGATGCATTCGCTGGCCGCCTACCTGCAACTTCAATTACTTTGGGTATCTCTTTGATACTTGAAGCTGCAGGGTTGTTGGCTGCGCTCGTGAACCCGAATCAAATGCTCTGTGGATCGCTGGTCTACAGAGCATTTTTTATTGCTATATTGAGTATCCACTCACATAATAAGACCAGTTAACAGGTCTTATTGAGGTAGTTATGCCAAGTGTTATTTTGACAGATACCAGCGCGAGCGTGAGCGAACTGAAGAAAAATCCCATGGCGACAGTGAATGCTGGGGCAGGTTTCCCTGTTGCTATTCTGAACCGTAATCAACCTGCATTTTATTGTGTGCCCGCTGAACTCTATGAGCAAATAATGGAAGCGCTTGATGATCATGAATTAGCCAGGCTGGTGAATGAACGCTGTAATCAGCCACTTCATGATATTGATTTGGATAGCTATTTATGACTTATATCGTTAAATTCAGAGACGAAGCGCTAAAGGAATGGCACAAACTGGATAAGACGATACAACAGCAGTTTGCCAAGAAATTAAAAAAATGTAGTGAAAATCCCCATATTGAAAGTGCAAGACTGCGGGGGATCAATAATGGCTACAAAATTAAATTACGTGCCTCTGGTTTTCGCCTCGTGTATGAAGTTATTGATGATATTTTGATCGTTGCAGTGGTTGCGGTAGGGAAAAGAGAACGTAGTGAGGTTTATAAACTTGCCAGTGATAGATTACGCTAATTATTGTTAGCCCGGTAAAGAAGGTCTTATGTCAGTCAAAATTGAAAATATTCGCAGTGAATTGTTATCCAAAAATTGGTTCAAGCTCCACAAGTACACCTTTGATTTAATAGATGATAATGGAACGCCAGTACAACAAATTCGCGAGGTGTATGATCGCGGGAATGGCGCGACTATTTTGTTGTATAACCGGCAAAATGGCACTGTCTTGCTGATTAATCAATTTCGTATGCCAACTTATGTCAACGGCAATCCCGACGGCATGTTGCTGGAAACTTGTGCCGGTTTGCTGGATAACGACTCGCCGGAAGAGTGTATTCGCCGTGAAGCCATGGAAGAGACCGGCTATCAGGTTGATAACGTACAAAAGCTGTTTGAAGCTTATATGTCGCCGGGTGGCGTGACTGAAATTGTCCATTTCTTTGCTGCGCAATATCATTCGAATCAGAAAATGACTGATGATGTTGGCGTTGAAGATGAAGTGATCGAGGTGGTTGAGTTGCCCTTCACTGAAGCCATTGCCATGATGGCTGATGGTAGAATTAAAGATGGCAAAACCATCATGCTGTTACAGTATGCGCAAATCCACAATTTATTAGGGTAGTATTCCTTCTTCTCAGAGTGCTGCTCAACTTTTTTGTTGCCGCGATTTCGCGGCACTAAATTCCCCAATTGTAGATGACTCCCCGATTGTTGATTATTCCCCCCTGATTGATCAGTAAATTATGCTGTTGATATAAAAATGTTATGCAGAGTATGCCCTGCTTCATAGATTGTGATAATTCACTCACTATACTGGTTCCCTACCACCTCAAAGAATAAAAGCAAAGGGAACCTACAATGGACGAACAATTGAAACAGAGCGCGCTTGATTTTCACCAATATCCTACTCCGGGGAAAATTCAAGTGTCACCAACCAAACCGCTGGCGACTCAGCGGGATTTGGCGCTGGCTTATTCTCCTGGTGTTGCTGCCCCGTGTCTGGAAATTGCGGCTGACCCACTGGCCGCCTATAAATATACCGCTCGCGGCAACCTGGTCGCGGTTATTTCAAACGGCACTGCGGTGCTGGGGTTGGGTAACATTGGCGCATTAGCGGGTAAACCGGTCATGGAGGGGAAAGGGGTTCTGTTTAAGAAATTCTCCGGTATTGATGTGTTTGATATTGAAGTAGATGAACTCGATCCCGACAAACTGATCGACATTATTGCTTCGCTAGAACCGACATTCGGTGGCATCAATCTGGAAGATATCAAAGCACCTGAGTGCTTTTATATTGAGCAGAAATTGCGTGAGCGCATGAAGATCCCAGTCTTCCATGATGATCAACATGGTACTGCGATTATCTGTACCGCTGCGGTGCTCAATGGCTTGCGTGTGGTGAAAAAAGATATCAGTGATGTGAAGCTGGTGGTCTCGGGCGCAGGGGCGGCATCGATTGCTTGTCTAAACTTGCTGGTTGCACTGGGGTTAAAGCACCACAATATTACGGCATGTGATTCCAAAGGTGTGATTTATAAAGGCCGTGAAGCCAATATGGCCGAAACCAAAGCGGCTTATGCGATTGAAGATAACGGCCAGCGCACCTTGGGCGATGCGATGCCCGGTGCGGATATTTTCCTCGGCTGCTCCGGCCCCGGTGTCCTCACACAAGACATGGTCAAAACCATGGCTCCTAGCCCGCTAATTTTAGCGCTGGCGAACCCTGAACCTGAAATTTTACCGCCACTGGCAAAAGCCGTGCGCCCTGACGCGATTATCTGTACCGGTCGTTCGGATTACCCGAATCAGGTGAATAATGTGCTGTGCTTCCCGTTCATCTTCCGTGGCGCATTAGATGTCGGCGCGACCACCATTAATGAAGAGATGAAACTGGCCTGTGTGCATGCGATTGCCGACTTAGCGCTGGCTGAACAGAGTGATGTCGTGGCATCAGCCTACGGCGAACAAGATCTTTCCTTTGGCCCTGAATACATTATTCCTAAACCATTCGATCCGCGTTTGATTGTGAAAATCGCACCGGCGGTGGCGAAAGCGGCAATGGATTCCGGTGTGGCAACCCGTCCAATCACTGATTTTAGTGCTTACATCGAAAAACTGACGGAATTTGTCTACAAAACCAACCTGTTTATGAAGCCGATATTCTCGCAAGCGAAAAAAGAGATGAAGCGGGTAGTCTTGGCGGAAGGGGAAGAAGAGCGAGTATTGCATGCGACTCAAGAGCTTACTTCCCAAGGGCTGGCCTATCCTATCTTGATTGGTCGCCCAAACGTGATTGAGACTCGGTTGAAGAAGTTAGGCCTGCAAATTACGGCCGGAAAAGACTTTGAAGTGGTCAATAATGAGTCTGACCCACGATTTAATGAATACTGGCACGAATACTATCAAATCATGAAGCGCCGTGGTGTCTCACAGGAACAGGCGCGTCGTGCCGTGATTGGCAACCCGACCCTGATTGGTTCCATTATGGTTCATCGGGGGGAGGCCGATGCGATGATTTGTGGCACTATTGGCACTTATCATGAACACTATGATGTGGTTGAGAAAGTATTCGGCTTTCGCGAGGGAGCACATGTGGCGGGCGCGATGAATGCGCTGTTACTGCCCACCGGTAACACGTTTATCGCTGACACTTACGTCAACGATGACCCAACACCGGAGCAGTTGGCCGAGATTACCTTGATGGCAGCTGAAACGGTGCGCCGTTTTGGTATTGAGCCCAAAGTAGCGTTGTTGTCTCATTCGAGTTTTGGTACCTCGGATTGCCCGGCAGCGCGTAAAATGCGCCGCACGCTGGAGTTGGTGAATCAGATGGCACCTGAACTGGAGATTGACGGTGAAATGCATGGGGATGCGGCGCTGGTAGAAAGTATCCGCCATAACCTGATGCCGGATAGCCCATTGAAAGGGGCTGCGAACTTACTGATAATGCCGAATATGGAAGCGGCGCGAATCAGTTATAACTTGCTGCGAGTGACCACTTCAGAGGGCGTGACCGTCGGGCCAGTGCTGATGGGAGTGGCAAAACCTGTTCATATCCTGACGCCAATTGCCTCTGTGCGCCGAATTGTGAATATGGTGGCGTTAGCGGTAGTTGAAGCACAAACCGAGCCGCTATAAAACCTTTTCGTCTTTGATATTGCTGCCTGGCTGCAATGTCAATGACGTTGAGTATTTAATTGCTTACTTTAACCCGCTGCGGCGGGTTTCAGACCACTGACAAAAATCAAATGAAGGGGAAACGTGCCGTTGGGGTCGTAGCGACGTGAGTCGCCGAAGTGCCCCTAGGGACGGTCAACCCTTCACTCACTGTGTGAAAAATGGATTTGTCAGTAACTCAACCCGCTGCTGCGGGTTTTTGCTTATCGGCTTCTTGCCGCTTGTTGTAACCACTTATCCAGTTCATTGGCAAACTGTTGGCGATCCCGCTGATTCAAGGTGTTGGGGCCACCGGTTTGGATACCACTGGCGCGCATGGTGTCCATAAAGTCGCGCATATTCAACCGCTCACGGATAGTGTCCGGAGTATAGCGCTCACCGCGAGGGTTTAGCGCGATTCCCCCTTTCTCAATCACCTCGGCCGCCAACGGAATATCAGCGGTGATGACCAAATCGTTTTTTTCGACGCGCTGCACGATTTCGTTATCGGCAACATCAAAACCGGAAGCAACCTGCAAGGTGCGGATAAACTTCGAAGGCGGTGTTTTGAGTGGCTGATTCGCCACCAGTGTTACCATCATGCCGGTTCTGTCTGCGGCACGAAATAACACTTCTTTAATAACATTTGGACAAGCGTCCGCATCAACCCAAATTTGCATCAGTGGTGTTCTCCTGCGGCCAACCAGTCTTTTACCGGCAGAAAATCGCGGTACAGTGCCGCTTCAGCGCTATCTGCTGCCGGTTGATAATTATATTCCCAGCGCACCAGTGGTGGCAGGGACATTAAAATAGATTCTGTGCGGCCACCGGTTTGCAGGCCAAATAAAGTGCCACGATCCCAGACCAGATTAAATTCAACATAACGGCCCCGGCGATAAAGCTGAAATTCGCGCTCGCGCTCGCCCCAACTCAGTGCTTTGCGGCGCGCGACAATTGGCATATAAGCATCCAGGAAACCCTCGCCGACAGCCTGAGTAAAGCTAAAACAGGTATTAAAATCAGGGCTGTTTAAATCATCGAAGAATAGGCCGCCGATACCACGGGCCTCATTACGATGCTTAATATAAAAATAGTCATCACACCATTTTTTATAGCGCGGATAGAGTTGTTCGCCAAAGGGATGGCACAGGTTGTAAGCGGTTCGATGCCAGTGAATTGCATCTTCCTCAAATCCATAAAAGGGGGTTAAATCAAAGCCGCCACCAAACCACCACACCGGATCCTCGCCCAGTTTTTCAGCAATAAAAAAGCGCACATTGGCATGGCTGGTGGGCAGATAAGGGCTATTCGGATGAATAACCAGTGACACGCCGAGCGCCTGAAAGCTGCGACCCGCCAGTTCGGGGCGATGCGCGGTGGCCGATGCTGGCAGAGTTGCGCCGGAAACATGTGAAAAATTTACCCCGGCTTGCTCGAAAACCGCCCCTTTGACTAATACCCGACTGCGGCCACCGCCACCTTCTTCACGAACCCAGTTTTCTTCTGTGAATTTGGCGCTGCCATCCGCTTGAGTCAGGGCGGTACAGATTTTATCCTGTAAATCCAGCAGGTAGGTTTTGATTTGGTCGATATCGGGTAAATTCATCTGAAAGGTTCTAGTCGCCGGGGAATGATAAGGGGCCAAGTATACCGCGATTTGCCGCCATTGTTGTACTATCGGTGTGGATTAGTGCTGAGTGAGCCGTGCTCTGACAAGATTTATCCGCTTCTTCTCAAATATCATTACGTACTATCACTATGGGAAATATCACTTTATTATTGCGTGATATAATAATGCGTAATGATCAGCATATCCATTTGACTCAAGGGTGCGAATATCCATGGAAATCCGTGTATTTCAGCAAAGTGATTTTGAAGAAGTGATTACGCTGTGGGAGCGTTGCGACTTGCTGCGGCCTTGGAACGACCCAGAGATGGATATTGAACGTAAACTAAATCATGACCCCGAATTGTTCCTTGTGGCGGAAGTCAGTGGCTCAATTGTGGGCTCAGTGATGGGCGGTTATGACGGTCATCGCGGTTCAGCCTATTATCTGGGGGTTCATCCTGATTCCCGGGGGCGTGGCATTGCCAATGCGCTGATCAGCCGTCTGGAAAAGAAATTGATTGCCCGCGGCTGCCCAAAGCTCAATATTATGGTGCGTGCAGAGAACAATGCAGTGATCGAAATGTTTGAAAAGCTCGATTACGAGGCGCAAGACAGTATCATGCTGGGCAAACGGCTGATTGTGGATCAGGAATATTGAGGGTTTAGATTATTGAATTTAATTTAAAACCGCACTTTTTATTCAATAGTCGTAGTGACTGAAATGGCTCAGGCATCCAATGATATTAGTGAGTGATTTTATTATGTGGAGTCGCAGGTAGGTTGCGACTCCACTGACTTTCAGATGGCTTATTTAATCTTAGTGATATTTTTCACATCAACTTCCACAGAGTTCCAGTCTTTATCTACTTCCCCTTCGATTTGGACTTTATCTTGCGGCGTGATGGTTTGGCCTTTCCAGTGTTTGCTGTCGATATCGACAGTAATGGTGCCGGTGCTATCGCGGAAAGTATAAGTATCATGGCCCAGGCGCTCGGTAATATTCCCTTGCAAGGTAACATGGGTATCATCACGCATGGTTTTCACTTTATCTACTGTGGTATTGCTGGCATTTGGCCCTGAGAACCCGCCTTGAGCGGCTGGTTGAGTCTGTGTTGTTGCCGGACCGTCAAAACCCCCTTGTGCGGTGTTTGTCGCACTTTGCGCCAGGAAGGGGGTGCTGCATAACATAACCAAGGTTGCAGCTAAGGTCAGTTTCTTCATTTTATTGCTCCTTCAATGAATGAATTATTGCATTTTAAACCAGAGGCTTTGTTAGCCTCGTTACCCAATACTCGTCATACTTCAAGCTGCATGTGTGTTGGCAGTGCTCGTTACTCGGCCCGTCCATGGGCCCCACCTCTGCGAGGCCGCCTTCCTGCAACTCGAATTATTTAGAGTATATACTAGACCAAAATCACATTAAATTTTGCTAATTATAGGAAGGCATGATGAAAGCCTACCTTGTGATGGCACTTTTTCAGCCGGCCGGACTCCAATCTCTGGTTATCATTTTCAACTGTCATGCTCTTGCTTCCATGCATAGTCTTTTTGCAGGAGAACTTATGGGATGCAGTGGTTTTTTTAGGAGTTTTAGATGAATATTTGCCCACGATTGTCTGGGATGCGCTGGTTATTACTGGGAGCCCCTTTGTTGCTGGCCGGGTGTTCAGCCACGTCCGGTTTTTCTTGGTCAAGTTTGTCTCCGCTTAATTGGTTTGGCAGTAGCGGCAGCAGTATGCAAGTGACTGATAAAGGTGTCGGTGGTATTACGGCCGGTACGCCGTTGAGCGAAAATGAGATTAAAGAAGGGCTGAAAGGTGATTATCGGCTGCGCAGCGGTATGGCAACCAATGATGGCAAGTTAGTGTCTTTCTATCAGGCAATGAAAGAAGACCAAATTAAGCTGGTTATCTCTGGTCAACCCAAAGGCACGGTCGAGCGCATTGATGTCATGGATAAAGATATTCCGAGCCAATGGGGAGTGAATATTGGCACACCATTTAGTCAGTTATATAAAAAAGCTTTTGGTGTTTGCCGCAAAGGCACCGGCGATGATAGTGCGCAAATAGAATGTGCTGCGCCAGATAGTCAGCATGTCAGCTATTTATTTGAAGGTAACTGGCATGGCCCAGAAGGTTTAATGCCCTCTGACGATGCTTTGCAAAGCTGGAAAGTCAGTAAAATTATATGGCGCGCTAAAAGCGAATAAATATTATTCTCTTCTATTATTAAGGCGCGGTTTATATCTGGTGCCTTAATAATATTCTCCTTTCTCAAAGCCCCGGCCCCAACTCAGTTTTTATTTTGCGTTGACGCAAGGTTATTTTAATCGCTTCAGCTATGATATTCGACATAATCAATATTGGCTGTTAGTGAGGAAATAACATGACTCAAGTTCAAAGTGGCATTTTGCTGGAGCACTGCCGTTTTGCCATTTTTATGGAAGCAAAAGTGCAGGGCGAGTTTGATGCCATTCGCCAAGGGTGTAAAAAATTCTGCTTTGCATTGCAAGAGTTACAGCAAAAATTCCCTAATGAGCACTTAGGTGCCGTTATCGCTTTCGGTTCCGATATTTGGCATGACCTGTCCAATGGTCAGGGCGCGCAGGAGCTAAAACCTTTTGTTGCTTTAGGCAAAGCGCCGATGATTGCCCCCGCCACTCAACGTGATTTATTGATTCATATTCAGTCATTACGCCAGGATATCAACTTCACTCTGGCGCAAGCTGCTGTGGCTGCGTTTGGTGATGCTATTGCGGTTGAAGAAGAGACCCATGGTTTCCGCTGGGTGGAAGAGCGTGACTTTACCGGTTTTATTGATGGTACTGAGAATCCGCAAGGTGAAAGCCGACCGGAAGTGGCTGTTATTGCTGATGGCGAAGAAGATGCGGGCGGCAGTTATGTCTTGGTTCAGCGCTATGAACATGATCTGAAAAAATGGCAGCGTATTCCAGAGCATAAACAAGAACAAATTGTGGGGCGGACCAAGCATGACAGCCAAGAGTTGCCATCGGATCAACGCCCTGACACTTCCCACGTTAGCCGGGTTGATCTTAAAGAGAATGGCAAAGGGCTGAAAATTCTTCGCCAAAGCTTGCCTTACGGCACCGCTAGCGGCAAACACGGCTTGTATTTCATTGCCTATTGCGCACGCTTACATAATATCGAGCAGCAGTTGTTGAGTATGTTCGGCTCAATAGACGGCAAGCACGATCTGTTATTAGGTTTTAGTAAGCCAGTGACCGGCAGTTATTACTTTGCGCCGTCGCTGACTAAATTATTGTCTTTATAAGTGCAGTTGTTTTGAATGATGAAAGGCCGGTTTCCCGGCCTTTCGTTATGTTATATCCAAAGTAATTGGATGTGTGGCTAGGCAGTAAGCGAGTGACAAATTGGTCGGGAACCAATCTGAACAGCATTTATGCTAGCCCGCAGGGTGAGCCTCAAGGATGAGGCTCATTCATCCCGATGAGCTGACACTAGTCAGTGATTCGGGTGAGAGAGTGCAACTAACACCGCCACAATTTCAATTAAGAAGGATATAGCGCGTCGCGCATTCTATTCACCACGGTCAGTTTTTGTTCTTTGGTCAGCGCACGCAATGGCAAGCGCGGATTACCAGCATCAATGCCGTGTAATTGCATGGCGGCTTTACCGGCGGCAACGCCACCAAATTCAACCAAGACACGAATAAGCGCAATCACCTGATCCATACCGCGTTGTACGGCAGCTTGATTACCGGCATTAAAATCAGCAATGATTTTATGGAACAGCGGCGCAGCATAGTTGTAAGTACTGCCGACTGCACCAATAGCGCCCACTGCCAGGCCACCCGGTAAATGTTCGTCGACCCCGAATGGAATATCAAACTTACCGCCGCTGACGCGCAAACAGCGCTGGAACTCATACAAATCCGCATTATTGAATTTAATCCCTGATAGATTTGGGATTTTTGATTCGGCTTTGATGAGGAATTGTTCCATATCCAAATTCACACCGGACATTCCGGAATGATAGTAATAGAAACCTTTCGAGGGGGCCGCTGCCGCGATGGCCTGGCAATAAGCAATCAGATCGTCAATATTGCCCGGTTTAAAGAAGCAAGGGCCGATAGCCGAGGTCGCGAAGATATCCAGTGTTTCGGCATGACGCGAAAGGTCAACAGCATCTTTAATGCTGAGTGCGCCAGTATGTAAGGTTATGCTCAGTTTACCTTGCGCCGCTTTTACCCAGCGCTCGGCAATTTTTTTGCGCTCTTCTACCGAGCAATGAATACCTTCACCCGTGGTGCCACACACATAGACCCCTTTCACATCATCATTCACCAGATGCTCGGCAATTTGGTCGATGACGGGATAATTGACTTCACCCTGCTCATCAAAGGGAGTGTGCGGAGCTGCGATCAGGCCGGTTAACTTTTTCATATGCATCCTTAATAAATCAGAGAGAGTGGGGGCATGGTTAGCCAAAATAGTTTTGAGTACCAGCGACATCTTGTTGTGCCATCAGTGACTCGTTAGTTTTGCTGCTTCGTGTTCTTGTGGCGCATGTTGAATTGCTTCACAAAACCAACTGCAAATATGTTCTATACGCGTAATGGCAGAGCCAACGGTTACGGCATAAGCTCCGGCTGATATTGCCGCTGCGGCTAAGGCGGGTGAGTTATAACGGCCTTCAGCAATCACCTTACAGCCCGCTTGAGATAACTGTTTTACCAGTTCTAAGTCCGGTTCAGTGGGGACGGGGGTTTGGGTATAGCCGGATAATGTAGTGCCGATAAAGTCGATGCCTAAGCGGTATGCTAACAGGCCATCTTCAATATTAGAGGCATCCGCCATCGCCAGACAGCCCGTTGCCAGCACCCGCTGGAATAAATCCTCCACTGAAACCGGGCGTGGGCGGCTGGTGACGTCAAAAGCGATAATATCGGCCCCGGCGGCGCTTAACGCATCAACATCTTCCAGCCACGGTGTGATCCTGACTTCTGAGTCAGGCAAATCACGTTTAATAATGCCGATGATGGGGGCATCGGTAACCCGGCGCACCGCTTCAATATTGCTGATACCCTCAACACGCAGACCTACTGCGCCGCCCGCCAGTGCTGCCAATGCCATTGCCGCGACAATTTCTGGCGTATCCATGGCACTGCCTGGCACGGGTTGGCACGAGGCGATCAGGCCATTTTGGAGCTGGTGGCGGAGACGACTTATTTTAGTTACGTTCAGATTGCTCACGGTCTTTAGCTCCGATAAAATATTTTAAATGAAGTTTTACTCCATTATGTTAGATCTTTTATTTGCAGGGTGCAATGGTCAACCTTTCATTAATTGAGTCAAAACGCGCTTGTTTTGGAGTTAAGCTCCAATTTTTAAAAAGTAATGGAGTTGTGGCGAAAAAATTGTCATAGTGATTCTATCAACATCATTACAGGTACAAGAGGGTTGCGCCAGATGGGAAAAGTGTTGGCACTGGATATCGGTGGAACAAAGATTGCGGCGGCGGTGGTGACTGAAAGCGGCATGTTAGTTGGTCGTCAGCAGGTGGCAACGCCACGTGGCGGGGCAGCACAACTGGCGCTAGCGCTGGAAACGCTGATTACACCTTATCGACATCTGGTTGATTTTATTGCAGTTGCCTCAACTGGCATTATCAGTGATGGTCGCCTGACCGCGCTTAATCCCGCCAACTTAGGCGGCTTAGCAGATTTTCCGTTACAAGAATGCATCCAATCGATCGCTGATTTACCTTGCGTGCTGCTTAATGATGGGCAGGCGGCTGCCTGGGCTGAATATCAGGCATTAAGCCATGATGGCGACAAGCTGATATCGATAAACAATGAGATTTCGATAAACAATATGATGTTTGTGACGGTTTCCACGGGAGTGGGTGGCGGCATCGTGTTGGATAAAAAACTGCTGGTTGGCAATCATGGATTGGCCGGGCACATAGGTCATACGCTGGCCGACCCTCATGGCTTATTGTGTGGTTGTGGCCGTAAGGGGTGTGTCGAGAGTGTGGCTTCCGGTACGGCAATCGGCGCGGAAACACTGGGTTGGAAGCAACCGGTGACTGCCGCCAAAGTGTTTGAGTTGGCCCAACTTGGCAATGTTCATGCGGAAAACATTATTAACCGCTCCGCAACTGCCATTGCCCAGATGCTGGCAGACATGAAAATGGCGCTGGATCTGGAAGTGGTGATTCTGGGCGGCAGTGTCGGGTTAGCGGTGGGGTATTTGGAGCGGGTCATCGGCGCACAAAAAACCTTGCCGGAAATCTATCGTGTGCCGCTACAAGCCGCTTATCACCGGCAGGATAGCGGGTTGTTAGGTGCAGCATTATGGGCCAGATCATCACTGTAGTCATAACATCAAAGCAAAATTATTGAGGTCAATATGATCAGTGGATCATTAACACAAACAGCTTTTTTGAGTGGATTACCGGAGCGCTTGCAATGGGTTTTAGCCTATTTGGCTAAGACGCCGTTGGCCCAATTGAGTTGCGGGCGTCATGAAATAGATGGCGAGCTTATTTTCATGAACGTGATGGAGTTCGATACCCAACCGGCTGAAAATAAGAAAGCTGAAATGCACCAAGCTTATGCTGATGTGCAACTACTTATCAGCGGCGTTGAAGGGATTGAATACTCGGTATTGACCCCCACCGAACATCTCGAACCTTATCATGCTGACGATGACTACCAGCTTATTGCTGAGATTCCAGATAAAAGCCATTTACGCATGTTACCGGGGATGTTTGCGGTATTTCTGCCGGGTGAACCGCATAAGCCGGGTTGCCAAATCGCCGGTTCTGGCACCATCAAGAAAGCGGTGGTGAAAGTTCACCATAGCTTATTGCATAACACATGATCTCTATGATTTTTAAATAATAAGAATGCACGTTATCTTTGACATCTTCCCCGGCCCTCCGGGGTTTTTTTATTGATCTCACTGCGCACAATACCGCCATTTGTCTTCACGAAATGGGCCAATTATGTCATGCTGCGCCGCAGAACCGTCTCCTATCCGTCAATTCTCTTTCCCTTGAGGTGTCCACGTGAAAACTGGTGCTCCCCGTTTTAAGCCAGGTAAAATTCTTGATGCCTTGGGTGCAATGCAAAATAGCCTGACCCGCTCAGCGCAGCGTATTGCTGCCTATATTCTGGCAGAACCCGCTAAAGTGACTCAGCTTTCCATTGCTGACCTTTCTGCGCTGACACAAGCCGGTGAAGCCACGATTATCCGTTTTTGTCGCACGCTGGGTTACAAAGGGTTTCAGGATTTCAAAATGGATTTGGCCATTGAAGTGGCAACCCGCCATAACAATGAAAACAGTCTGTTAGATGCTGATGTACAAGAGGGGGATGATACGTTGGCGATTGGCAATAAATTGCAATCGGCGATTAATAATGTGTTGTCTGAAACCCTGAATCTGTTGTCTATCGAGAGTGTCGAGCAGGTGGTTAAGCTATTGCGCCCGGCTGATCGTATCTGCATTTTTGGTGTCGGCTCATCCGGTATCACTGCGGAAGATGCCAAAGGTAAATTGATGCGTATCGGGTTGCGGGTTGATGCGGCTACAAATAACCATTTTATGTATATGCAGGCTTCTTTGATGCGCCCCGGTGATGTAGCAATAGGTATTAGCCATTCGGGAACCTCAGCTGAAACGGTGCATGCATTAAAACTGGCGAAGCAGGCCGGCGCCACCACTGTGGCACTGACGCACAATATGGGCTCTACCATTACGGAATTGGCCGATTATGTGCTGATTAACGGCAACCGTCAGGGGCAGCTGCAAGGGGATTCGATTGGTACCAAAATTGCACAACTGTTTGTTTTGGATCTGATTTATGCCCTGTTGGTCAAAGCTGATCCGGCTCAGGCAGAAAGCATTAAACGTAAAACAACCCAAGCGGTCAGCCATAATGGGTGACCGGTAATCTATTTCTGCTGCCATTTCTAGCCGCTGCTGCGGGGATCTTCCGCCAGCGGTGGTCAATACCCCATCATTCTGTTGCTTATCTCACTCACCTCAGCATTTCGCCATCTTTGTCACGTTTTAGACACATTGTGATTGAAATAGCGGGCTGATCTTATACACTCAAATGGAGTTTTACTCCTTTGATTGGTTTCATTTGGAGTTAAACCGCATAAATATAAATGTGGCGAAAACCGTCTGGTAGTGACAGATTAAGTGATACTAAACAATCAGTTGCTATGGTTTACCTGCCGCGAGGAAAACAGTTTCTGCCAGTGAACTTAGCTGGTGGTGGAGAGAGCGACGCTATGAGCACTTCAGTACAACCACAAACGGACCAACCCCCTCGTGGAGAGAAACCATTGCGCTGGTACAAGCAACTCACCCCTGCGCAATGGAAGGCATTTATTGCCGCCTGGATCGGTTATGCCCTGGACGGCTTTGATTTTGTTCTTATTACTCTGGTTCTAACTGATATTAAACAGGAATTTGGTCTGACACTGATTCAGGCTACCAGTCTGATTTCAGCTGCGTTTATTTCACGTTGGTTCGGTGGTTTGGTACTGGGTGCTATGGGTGACCGTTATGGCCGTAAAT
>NZ_JBLWEX010000245.1:0-20949 GCF_048323875.1 Yersinia sp. LJYL362 | reverse complement strand
TCGAATCAAACACTATGCGATCCTTGCCGGTATTGATAGTGAACGGCTTTCGCCCCACGTATTGCGGCATGCTTTTGCCACGCATCTGTTAAATCACGGTGCGGACCTGCGTGTGGTACAAATGTTACTGGGCCACAGTGATCTGTCGACGACCCAGATTTATACCCATGTAGCGACTGAGCGTTTGAAGTTGCTACATCAACAGCATCATCCGCGCGCATAATTGTTTTTTATGAAAACCATGCCGAGTGGAAAAAGATAGGATTTATAAATGAAAAAAAGTTTATTACTGCTGCCGATGGTTATCGCTGCATTCACGGGGCTGGCTCATGCTGATGATGCCGCTATCCAACAGACACTGAAAAAGTTGGATATTCAGAAAGCTGACATCCAACCATCACCTATCCCCGGCTTGAGTACCGTGATGACTGACAGCGGTGTGCTTTATATTTCCGCCGATGGTAAACACTTGTTGCAAGGGCCGTTGTACGATGTGAGCGGTAGCCAACCGGTGAATGTGACCAACCAGATGCTGGTGAAAAAGTTGGAAGCATTGAGCAAAGAAATGATTGTGTATAAGGCACCGCAAGAAAAACACGTTGTTACTGTGTTTACTGATATCACCTGCGGCTATTGTCATAAATTGCACGAACAAATGAGTGATTATAACGCGCTGGGAATTACCGTGCGTTATCTGGCTTTCCCACGTCAGGGGTTGAGCTCTCAGGCAGAAAAAGACATGCGCTCAATCTGGTGTATGGCTGATCGCAACAAAGCATTCGATGATGCGATGAAAGGTGTCGATATATCACCTGCAACCTGTAAAACCGATATTTCTGAGCACTATAAGTTAGGTGTGCAGTTTGGTATTCAGGGCACTCCAGCCATCGTGTTGCAAAATGGCACTATCGTTCCAGGTTATCTGGAGCCAAAAGAAATGTTACAGATGCTGAATAAGCACCAGGCTTCCTCAAAAGCGGCGGGTTAATCATCCGTGACATTGAAAACTCAACTTCGCCGTCGTGAGGCGGTGGATGATAGCCATTTGCCCGCCCAGTTACACCCATTGCTGCGCCGCCTTTATGCCAGCCGTGGCGTAAAAAGTGCCGAGGAGCTGGAGCGCGGTGTAAAAGGCCTGCTTGCCTGGCAGCAACTCGACGGTATTGAAGCCGGTGTTACTCTGTTGCAACAAGCATTGGCTGACAGGCGTCGTATTGTGATTGTCGGTGATTTTGATGCTGATGGCGCAACCAGTACCGCGTTGGCAGTGCTCGCTCTGCGTAGCATGGGTGGCAGTAATATTGATTATCTGGTGCCAAATCGTTTTGAAGATGGCTATGGGCTGAGTCCCGAAGTTGTCGAGCAAGTTGCTGCCCGTGGTGCAGAACTGATCGTTACTGTCGATAACGGTATTTCCTCTCATGCGGGAGTGGATTTGGCTCATGCTCTGGGTATCCAGGTGTTGGTTACCGACCATCACCTGCCGGGTGAAACCTTGCCAGCAGCAGAAGCTATCATCAATCCCAATTTGGCAGGATGTAATTTCCTTTCCAAATCCTTGGCCGGAGTGGGCGTCACCTTTTATCTGATGTTGGCATTACGTGCACGTCTTAGAGACAGTGGCTGGTTTGAACAACGAGCTTTAGCGATACCTAACCTGGCTGAGTTACTGGATTTGGTGGCGCTGGGAACGGTTGCCGATGTGGTGCCATTGGATGCCAATAACCGCATTTTGGTGCATCAGGGGCTAAGCCGTATTCGGGCCGGGAAATGCCGACCAGGTATTCGTGCATTACTGGAGGTCGCCAATCGCGATGCGCGCCAATTGGCAGCCAACGATCTGGGTTTCTCCCTTGGCCCACGGCTTAATGCCGCCGGGCGTCTGGATGATATGTCCATCGGGGTGGCGTTGTTGCTCAGTGACGATATTGCTCAGGCCAGAGCACTGGCAATCGATCTTGATGCGCTTAATCAAACGCGCCGTGAGATAGAGCAGGGTATGCAGGTTGAAGCCTTGCAACTATGTGACCAGTTAGAGCGCACCAGTACTGAATTACCTTACGGTATCGCGATGTTTCACCCAGAGTGGCACCAAGGGGTGGTCGGGATTCTGGCCTCACGCATTAAAGAGCGTTTTCATCGGCCGGTTATTGCTTTTGCCCCAGCGGGTGACGGTTTACTGAAAGGCTCGGGACGTAGTGTGGCAGGCCTGCATATGCGCGATGCTCTTGAGCGCCTGGATACCTTAAACCCAGGGTTAATGCTGAAATTTGGCGGTCATGCTATGGCGGCGGGGTTATCGCTGGAACAGGATAAATTCGATCAATTCCGTCAGCGTTTTGCAGATTTAGTCGGTGAATGGATGGACGCCTCGCAGTTGGAGGGCGTTATCTGGTCAGACGGTGAACTGAATGGCAACGAATTATCACTGGAAACAGCAGAGTTGCTGCGAGATGGCGGCCCGTGGGGGCAATCCTTCCCTGAACCCACATTTGACGGGAAATTCCGTATCTTGCAACAACGGCTGGTGGGTGAACGCCACCTGAAACTTATGATTGAGCCTTTGAATGGCGGGCCTTTATTGGATGGTATCGCGTTTAATATTGATACGACTTTATGGCCGGATAGCAGTGTGCGTGAAGTTAAGCTGGCTTATAAACTTGATATTAATGAGTATCGCGGTAACCGCAGTGTCCAGTTGCTGATTCAACACCTGTGGCCGTATTAGTAAACCACGATATTATTCTATACCCAAAGTAGTTGGTGTTGCAGCAAGGCAGCTAACAAATGAATCCCGATGAGCTGACATTAGTCAGTGATTCGGGTGAGTGAGAGCCGCTAACACAGCTGCAGCAGCAAATAGGAAGGGGATAGCTACAAATATAGTCAACAAGCTATAAACCGTCGTATAGATCCGTTAGAATTACCAATTCTGTGCCCTAAATAATTCAAGTTGCAGGAAGGCGGCAATTGAGTAAATCCCGATGAGTCTATTTATTTTAAGGTCAATAGGCAGTCAATGATTCGGGTGAACGAAGACAGCCAACACACATGCAGCTTGAAGTATGACGGGTATAATGACATTCCGTCATCTACGACTTAACGTAAGACTTTAAACCATGTTTGAAATAAACCCGGTAAAAAACCGAATTCAGGACCTGTCTGATCGGACAGCCGTTCTCAGGGGGTATCTTTGACTATGATGCCAAGAAAGAACGACTAGAAGAAGTAAACGCTGAGCTGGAACAGCCCGACGTCTGGAATGAACCTGAGCGCGCTCAGGCTCTAGGGAAAGAACGTTCCTCGCTGGAAGAGATTGTCTCCACCATTGATCAACTGGATCAAGGTATGGATGACGTGACTGGCTTGCTGGAGCTGGCTATTGAAGCTGACGACGAAGAGACATTTAACGAAGCGGTTGCTGAGTTAGATATCCTTGATGGCAAGCTAGGTCAACTCGAATTCCGCAGAATGTTCTCTGGTGAATATGATAGCGCCAACTGTTATCTGGATCTGCAAGCTGGTTCCGGTGGTACAGAAGCTCAGGACTGGGCCAGCATGCTGCTGCGCATGTACCTGCGTTGGGCTGAAGCCAAAGGTTTCAAAACTGAAATCATCGAAGAGTCTGATGGTGATGTTGCAGGCTTAAAATCAGCCACTATTAAGATCATCGGCGATTATGCGTTTGGTTGGTTACGTACTGAAACTGGCGTACATCGCCTGGTACGTAAAAGCCCGTTTGATTCTGGTGGCCGCCGTCATACTTCATTCAGTTCTGCCTTTGTCTATCCAGAAGTTGACGACGATATTGATATCGAAATCAACCCGGCGGACTTGCGTATTGACGTTTACCGCGCATCTGGTGCGGGTGGTCAGCACGTCAACAAAACAGAATCTGCGGTACGTATTACCCATATTCCAACCAATATCGTGACTCAATGCCAGAATGACCGTTCTCAGCATAAGAACAAAGATCAAGCCATGAAACAGCTGAAAGCAAAGCTGTATGAGTTTGAGATGCAAAAGAAAAATGCTGATAAACAGATGCTGGAAGATAACAAGTCCGATATCGGCTGGGGTAGCCAGATCCGTTCTTATGTACTGGATGACTCCCGTATCAAAGATTTGCGTACCGGTGTAGAAACACGCAATACGCAAGCGGTACTGGATGGTGATCTGGACAAATTCATTGAAGCAAGTTTGAAAGCCGGGCTATAAGGAACTGAGATGTCAGAGCAAAAACCACAAGTCGCTGAGCAAGCGCAAGAACTCAATAGTGAGTTACAAGCTCGTCGGGAAAAACTGGCAGCACTGCGGGAAAAAGGGATTGCTTTCCCTAATGATTTCCGTCGTGAGCACCTCTCAGACCAGCTACATGCCGAGTACGGCGAAAAAACAAATGAAGAATTAGAAGCGCTGGATATCGAAGTGACCGTTGCTGGCCGTATGATGACTCGCCGTATTATGGGGAAAGCATCATTTGTGACGCTGCAAGATGTCGGTGGCCGTATCCAGCTATACGTTTCCCGCGATGACCTGCCGGAAGGCGTTTATAACGAAGAATTTAAAAAGTGGGATCTCGGCGATATCCTGGGCGCGCGCGGTAAGCTGTTTAAAACCAAAACTGGCGAGCTGTCTATCCACTGTAGCGAACTGCGTTTGCTGACTAAAGCATTGCGTCCGTTGCCGGATAAATTCCACGGCCTGGCTGATCAGGAAACCCGCTATCGTCAACGTTATCTGGATCTAATCGCTAACGACGAATCACGCAATACATTCAAAGTTCGTTCGCAAGTGATGTCAGGTATTCGCCGCTTCATGGTGGAAAAAGGCTTCATGGAAGTCGAAACTCCTATGATGCAAGTGATTCCTGGTGGTGCTTCAGCGCGCCCATTCGTGACTCATCACAATGCGCTGGATATCGATATGTACTTGCGTATCGCCCCAGAGTTGTATCTGAAGCGCTTGGTTGTCGGTGGTTTTGAACGAGTGTTCGAAATCAACCGTAACTTCCGTAATGAAGGCGTTTCACCGCGTCATAACCCAGAGTTCACCATGATGGAACTCTATATGGCTTATGCGGATTACAAAGACCTGATTACGTTGACCGAAGAGTTATTCCGGACACTGACTGAAACCGTGCTGGGTAGCAGTGTGGTGCAGTATGGTGACCAGACCTTCGATTTTGGTAAGCCTTTTGCCAAATTGACCATGAAAGAAGCTATTTGCAAATATCGCCCAGAAACCAATGTGGCTGACTTGGACGATATGGATAAAGCAGTAGCTATCGCCGAGTCATTGGGGATTAAAGTTGAGAAAAGCTGGGGCTTAGGCCGCGTTCAATGCGAAATTTTCGAAGAGACCGCAGAGAGTCATCTGATTCAACCAACCTTCATCACTGAATACCCAGCAGAAGTTTCACCGTTGGCTCGTCGTAATGATGATAATCCGTTTATCACTGACCGCTTCGAATTCTTCATCGGTGGCCGTGAAATTGGTAATGGTTTCTCCGAGCTGAATGATGCTGAAGATCAGGCACAGCGCTTTGCTGATCAGGTTAGCGCCAAAGAAGCTGGTGATGATGAAGCGATGTTCTACGACGAAGACTATGTTACTGCACTGGAGCATGGCTTGCCGCCGACCGCGGGTCTGGGTATCGGTATCGACCGTATGGTGATGTTGTTTACCAACAGCCACACTATCCGCGATGTTATCTTGTTCCCAGCGATGCGCCCGGTAAAATAAGTTACGCCGGTTAACGGTAAATCTATTAGGGCGCTTCGGCGCCCTTTTTATCAAACAAAACAGCGATAGTTATACTTGGTTTAATCTAATCGCTTAAAATACCGGCGCTTAGACTATATCTTCGCTTGCCCACGTCAAAGAACCGGTTATAATGCAAACCGCACACCGAAGCGGGTGTAGTTCAATGGTAGAACGAGAGCTTCCCAAGCTCTATACGAGGGTTCGATTCCCTTCACCCGCTCCAATCTAACGTCTCGCAGTATCTCCCGAAGTCCATCAAACCCAGTCATAGCAAGGTTTAGGCCACTGTTGTTGTCTATTGACGGCTATTGTTGCTCACGGGAATCCACATACAAACGTGTATAGTTATCTGTATAGAAATTCTCTACACTCCAAATTCTATACACATCATGTTTTATACACTCTGGATTCTATACACATGGCACTCACGGACCTTGAGATACGCTGTGCAAAACCCCAAGAGAAGCCCTACACCAAAGCGGATGGTAATGGATTGTCGCTGCTGGTGGAGCCAAATGGCTCGAAAGGTTGGCGCTTCAGATACCGTTTTGCTGGCAAACCTAAAATGCTTTCATTGGGCACTTATCCTGCTGTCTCGTTAACTGAGGCAAGGCGAAAAAGGGATGAGGCTAAAAAGCTGGTTATGGTGGGTATTAACCCCAGTGATTTAAGAAAAGAACAAAAGTTAGTGCAGCAAGGAGAGGGGAGTAATACCTTTGAAGCTATCACCCGAGAGTGGTATCAGCGGCGTTATGATAGATGGTCTGAATCCTATCGTTTAGAAATGATGAGCACGTTTGAAAGAGATGTTTTTCCATATATCGGTTACCGGCCAATCAAAGAAATTAAACCACTTAAGCTAATGGCCGTGCTGTCCAAGTTAGAAAAACGGGGTGCCACTGAGAAAATGCGTAAGGTTCGGCAGCGATGTGGTGAGGTTTGGAAATACGCCATCATCACTGGCCGAGCCGAATATAATCCCGCCCCTGATCTTGCCAGTGCTTTTGCTCCCCATAAACGCGAACACTATCCACATCTTACGATTAATGAAATCCCTGAATTTCTTTCCAGCCTTGCCAGTTATAGCGGCAGCATGTTGGTTAAATTAGCGATGCGGTTGCTGATCCTCACCGGTACCCGCCCGGGTGAATTGCGGCAGGCCGAATGGGCAGAGTTTGATTTTGATAATGCCTTATGGGAGATCCCCGCGGTGCGAATGAAGATGCGTCGGCCACATATGGTGCCGCTTCCGGATCAAGCCATTACGATACTAAAGCAGATTCAACCTATCAGCGGGCGCTATCAGTTTGTGTTCCCCGGCAGAATACAGCACAGCAAGCCTATCAGTGAGATGACTCTCAATGTACTAATCCGACGTATCGGTTATGGCGGCAGGGCCACCGGCCACGGTTTTCGCCACACAATGAGTACTATTTTGCATGAGCAGGGTTTTAATACGGCCTGGATAGAAACACAACTGGCTCACGTCGATAAAAACAGTATTCGCGGTACCTATAATCACGCTCAATATCTGGATGGTCGCAGAGAAATGCTGCAATGGTATGCCGACTATATGGATAGCCTGGAAAATGGCGAGAATGTGATTCATGGAAGATTTGGGAAACGGGCATAGGGGAGGGATATTTGCTATCTGGCTGAAATAGTTACCCAAACTTTTTAAAGGCATCTCGCGATGCCTTTTTGCATTTAGAGATTATTCAGCCTCGAGAGGCTCGCTGGTGGTTTGATGATAAGTTTGATGTAGCAGGTCTATTTGCTGTTGTAGGACAAAGTTGAGTATTTCTTTCACTTCCTGCGATTCGAGAGTGATAACGGCGTGGATCAGTGCACGACAGTGATCGATAACTTCTTCTAATTCTGGGGGCGTATTATCGTACATGGCGCACCTCCGGCGGGAGAGTGGCAGCCAGTGATGTTGGCAGGTGAAGAAAAGCGGTACGGCAAGGGGCTTTAGTCGTCGAATCCATGATGACAACCTCTCAGTTGATGGCTTTAAAATCACCACCAAGAGACGCTAACCTCAAGAGGGTGGTGAGCTGAACGAGGTTAGCGTAACCGGTCAACAGAGAACCCGGCGCATCTTTCGATGCCCCCGTCCAGCCCACCATTGCTTTTTCACAGGTGTAACTGTACCCGCACATAGTAACCGCCTGTGCGGTCGTGCGCTCTATTGAATTCCGGGACGCTAATCACGGCAGCGGAATTTGCCGCTGCGGGGGCACTATATCCGGCCATTCTCTACTGTTCAATTAACCAGTGGTAAATTAGGACAAACATTTTTGTAGATGCGAGAGGGGCCGCATTTGTGGGTGTAATGCGTATGTAATTCATCAATATTAATTATTATTTAGACTCATATATTAGTTTTTAATAAGATTAAAATTAGTAAATAATCAGCTTTTTGTGTTGACCATGCTTACATATAGCTCTACTATTTGACCATAACAGCGGATGTGATCACTTATAAAAGTGAGGAAACGATGGTCAAGGTTGACTGGTCGAGGAAAGCGGTTAAGCAGTTACTTTCAATAGATGTCAGATATCGAAAATCCATCAGTGAAAAAGTGAATAAACTAACAAATTTCCCTGCTGTTGATTTGGATATCAAAAAGTTACAGATGGGTACTGGCCAGTATCGGATGCGGGTGGGGAATTATAGGATTATTTTTCAGATTATAGAGGGAACCCCTGTGATATGTACGATCCAGGAAGTGAAACGCAGGACCACAACAACCTATTAGGCTGGCTCAGTATATTTCCCCTCAAAGGCATGGCGTTATTTTTCTAAACTAAGGTGAATAAGATGGCAAAACTACAATACATTCATGATGAAGCAGGAAAGCCTCAGTTTGTGGTCTTACCCATTGCCGAATACCAACAGCTTATCTCTAATGCAAAGTATGAGGATATTCCCTATATTGCTGATAACGATGATGATCAGACCATCCCGAATGAGGTTGTTCAAATCATGGTAAACGATGGTGTCAGTTTGCTGGCAGCATGGCGTATCTACCGTGGTTTTTCGCAATATGAAATAGCAGAACTGCTTGGCACCACGCAATCCGCTGTATCCCAATGGGAAGCTGTAGATTCTCGCCCGCAGAAGAAAACCAGAGAGAAATTAGCAGCAATTTATAAATGCCGGGCGGCACAGATGATTTTGTAAAGCAGTAAATTAAAGATACTGTTTTTTTATACAGCGCTGCTTTCATCTGGGTAAAATGAGTGATACTCTTACATTGAAAATTCCCAGAGTGAGTAATGCTAAGATGGAAGCGCTAAATTTAATCGCCAATCAAATTGCGGAACAAACACAACATAAAGAACAACAACAATTACAACAAGACAAAGAACTTGTTCGACGTGTGCTGGAAATTTACGATCAAAAAGCTGTTGCTGAAATTCTGAGAAAAGTCAGTAAGTGTGAATGGACTCGTGAAGCCCTTAATCGCTGGTACAACGGGAAATCCATTCAAAAGCCTCTAACTGAGGCCGAAATTAGCATGCTACAGGAAATGTTGCCTTCCCCGCCGAAAAATCACCCTAATTATCAATTTCGTTTTATTGATCTCTTTGCGGGTATTGGCGGCATTCGAAAAGGTTTTGAGGCCATTGGCGGGCAATGTGTTTTTACAAGCGAATGGAATCCCTATGCGGTACGGACATATAAAGCAAATTGGTATTGTGACCCCATAGAGCATCGATTCAATTCTGATATACGTGAAATAACATTAAGTGAAAATACAGAAATATCAGATGAAGAGGCTTATAAAAATATAGATAAACAGATTCCTGATCATGATGTTTTGCTTGCTGGATTTCCTTGCCAGCCATTTTCATTAGCAGGGGTTTCAAAGAAAAACTCGTTGGGCCGTGCTCATGGTTTTGAGTGTGAAGCCCAAGGGACATTATTTTTTGATGTCGCCCGGATTATTGCCTCAAAGAAACCAGCTATTTTCTTGCTTGAAAATGTTAAGAATCTAAAAAGCCACGATAAAGGTAAAACCTTCCGCGTTATTATGAATACGCTTGATGAACTGGGTTATTCAGTCGCTGATGCAAATGCAGCCGGATCACAAGATCCTAAGATTGTAGATGGAAAGAATTTCTTGCCTCAACACAGAGAACGTATTGTTTTAGTTGGATTCCGTCGAGACCTTAATATTGATAAAGGTTTTACATTAAAAGATATCCATAAGTATTTTCCTGAAAAACGTCTGACATTTGGCGAATTACTCGAACCTGTAGTTGATGATAAATACATACTGACTCCACACTTGTGGAAATACTTATACAATTACGCCAAAAAGCATCAGGCGAAAGGTAACGGTTTTGGCTTTGGGCTGGTTGACCCAACAAACAGCGAGAGCGTGGCCAGAACATTATCAGCTCGTTATCACAAAGATGGCTCTGAGATTTTAATTGATCGAGGTTGGGATAAAACTTTAGGGGAAACAGATTTTGATGATAAAAATAATCAGGAAAATCGTCCTCGTCGACTTACACCAAAAGAATGTGCTCGCCTGATGGGTTTTGAAACGCCGGGTAAGGAATCGTTCCGCATTCCTGTATCTGATACACAGGCTTATCGGCAATTTGGTAACTCCGTAGTCGTTCCTGTTTTTGCAGCTGTTGCTCAGTTACTCGCGCCATTTATAGCAGAAGCAGTAAAAGTGCGAAAAGATAAGGCGGCTTAATCATTATGGCTGATGTTCACTCTTCGGAAACTCGCAGTAAAAACATGAGGGCCATCCGAACAAAAGACACAGCCATAGAGGTTAAATTAGCCAAACTACTTGATCTGTTAGGGCTTTCTTACAGAGTTCAAATCCGTGAACTCCCTGGGAAGCCCGATTTTGTTATCGATGATTATCGGGCGATAATCTTTGTTCATGGTTGTTTTTGGCATAAACATGACTGCCATTTGTTTAAGATACCAGCTACACGTACTGACTTTTGGCTTAAAAAAATACAAGGGAATGTAAAAAGAGACAATGACGTTATAAAACATCTCTCAGCCGACGGCTGGAAAGTTTTAGTCGTCTGGGAGTGTGCATTACGGGGTAAGTACAAGCTAACAGATAATGATATTTCAGCGAGAGTGGAGGAATGGATTTGTAGCAGTGAAGTAAATGCTCAAATTGATACACAAGGCATTAGTCAGGTAATATTTACTTGACCGAATACAGGTTATAAATAACTCAAATTCGGCCTTGTTATTTAATTAATGATTATATATTTCCTTGATTTCTTGAATGAAATCATCAAGAGAAATTAACTCATCACGAATAGATTCAGGATATTTTTTGTGAAGAGGCTTCGGAACCACTAATTGAACGCCAGCATCTTTCATTTCCTGGAACTGATTAACAGAGACACCTTCCTGAAGAGTAAAAAGATGAATTTTTTCAATCCGGTTAGCCTCATTCAGAGCCTGGCGCCAGCGATCTTTACAGGTGGTTTTTACTGCAAGCATTCTCAATTTATCTGAAGGATATTCCGCATCGTTGTAAGCCTCAGAAGAGGGAAATAAAAAGTCAGGTTTTTTATTGCCCTCAGTAATACACTGAGTTGCAAAATCAGTAAGATTATTTTCGACGAACGTATGCTCCAGATGTAATTCCAAAGATCTCCCTGCTCGTGATTTACGCCGGTTACTTACTGAATTAGCTAAATTTATAAAATCATCTACTGACGAAAAACCTGCCTTCACCCGATCCAAAACATGTAATTCTTCTATGCGCCGAAACAGAGAATATTCTGCATCACGTTTTTCAAGTAATAGTTCATCAGGTGTTTGGCTTTTAAACTGGAATACTTTGGGGAGATAACTAATGATATCCACACCCGATGGAAATGAAACAGACCATTCTTTTGGAATAGGGTAATTACCAGACTTCCAATCACCGCTTATTACAGCAAAACCACCAAGAACCTGATTAGATGGGCCAGAAACTGAGAAGCCAGGGATGATCTCACCCGTCATGGATTCCAGAAGTTCTTCCTCTGCCAGGGAATTGCATAGCCATACGTCAATAAAATCGCAGATACTATCGGGCTGACTATGAAAAGAGAAAACAGTCAGTGCGCCAGTATTTTCTTTATTTAACAGTGGGCTACCTTTACCCCAACGAGTAATACGTTTTTCATTACGTGTACCATCAAAATGACGGTTATTGTAATAAATAGCTCTAACTACACTCTCAATATTTCCATGAGAACTGATTCTGGCAGGCAAAAGAATGTCAGGATTTCTCACATCAGTTCGTAGAATAGGAGAAAACTGTTTCTCAATCACTTCAGTCGGAATATAGACTCCGGCCTGATGTCCGCCTGTTGCGCCCGTATCATTAGCGGAAAGGCGCTTAATGTAGACGTACCAATCGCCAGATGATTTTTCAGATAACCAGTTATGGAAAGCAGACACAACTATTCCCCTTAGTGAGTCTTTTAAGACTAATTAGTAAGTTACAGTAGATGAGTACAGCAATTCAGTATCTATAACACACTCATCAAAGACCATACTATTCAGAGTTATCATTTTTGCATGAAATCTGAATTTATCGGTGTAATAAATTGATTATATTAATATTTGTAATTTGGATATTATTTTTACCCCCATCTCCCTATCTTCTCCCACCCCCAACTATTCACCCCCTTCACCAACCTACAAGATCACCCCCACAACCCGCGCCCGCTCTGGCTTCGGCCTCTCTGAACACTCACTCTCAGACTCTTCAGCAACTGTTCAGGTGTTCAGTTTTTAATACCTGCCATCCATGAACTAATGAATACCTCTGAATACTGACTGAACAGTTATTAGTAAACTATTCAGTCGGTTTTTATTTTTGTATTTCAATTAATTAAATCTATTCCTGAACACGCTGAACAAGCCAGAGGGAAGAAATAGTTAGTGGGGTGGCTCTTCCGGTTGTAAATGGTGGGGCAGTGCCAGGGCGGGGAGCCAGTCACTGGCGGTGTCGGATAAATCCATGTTGTAGCGGAACCCTTTGTCAGTTCTGGCTTTTTTGTATTCTGCGCCGAACTCTTTCATCACTATGGGAAAGTCTTTGCCGAATTTGGTCAATGATAATGAACGCTGATGGCCGTAAGCCTCCATATAAGCCAGATACGCGTGATACAGATAAATGCGTGGGGCGCGCGGGGAAATTGTCAGCGTTCCCATATACATACCGACCGCCTCGCCCAGCTCGACAATGTGCGCGCAGAAGCCATAAAGCGGATCGGCATCCCGCTTAACACCCATCGCCTCCCGTGAATCTCGCTGCTCAAGTAGCAACTTTCGCGCCTTGTCCTGATCGGCAAATTCAGCCAGCAGGCAGCGGATCACCACCGGCAGCTCGACCGCGATTTTCTCGCCGAGTCGCGGATCTTTATCCGCCTCTTTCACTGGATGGTTGAACGCGAAAATCACCCGCCGTCGGGCGATACCGCCTTGCCGCTCAGTGAAACTCATCGGCTCGTTATTGGTCGCCAGCACCACGGCGGTTATCAAAGTGCTGAATTGTTTCTCATATTTGCCGTCGATTTCCACTAGATCCCCGCCGGTGATAGCTTTGATGCCCGCCCCCTCGCCGACATATTTCACCTGATCGGGCAGCGTAATCAGGCTTTTGCCGACAAACTGCGCGCGCCCTCTGGCCTGATCAAGCGCCGCCATATTGCCGGAGGCGGTGTTCTGACGGCCTGCCAGCAAAGTGGCGATGTGGGTAAATACCGATTTCCCGCTGCCGCCCTCGCCGGTGACCTCGAGGAACAATTGCCAGTCGAAGCGGTTAGACAGGACGGTAAACAGCGCGGCTCTGATGCGGGCTATTTTGAGCCATTCGTCATTGGCCGCATGGGCCAGCCACTTGGTGAAATGCGGGGCGTGGTGTGCCAGATTTTCGTCTGGCTGCGGTTCGGTGAATATGATGTCGTTATGATGCTGCAACCAATCATTGGCGCGATGCGGCCGGAACTGTCTGACTTTCAGGTCATAAACCCCATTCTGAAAGCCGATCAAGTGGCGCGGCGGCTCGGCCATGATCGGGATTTGCAGCTTCATCGCTTCAATGGCATTGCGGATACCGGCCGGTGAATAGGGCGTGTCGTTGGCGTTGAAAATCATCACCAGCTCGCGCCGTAACACACCATCGGGCAGCTTGCCCCAGCGCTCGCCATCATAGTGATAAACCGTTTCACTCTCGGCATGCACCGCAATCTGACCATAATGTTCGGCCAATAACTGCCCGCGCTGGCTGGCGGCCATTTGCGATAAGGCCGGATGTAACACTTTATTTTCAGACACCTGACTCTCCGGCGGCGGCTGATACAAACCATGATAGAAGCTGTTACGCGCCTGCCCGGTACCGGCTTGCTGGCGGTAATCATCCCAATCGGCTTTATACGGGGTCGGCGGCAGTGTCACCCAACCATCGACCACGCTGGCCACTTTTTCTGCGGCCAGTTGGCCGGTATTGGCAGCACCTTGCGGATTCACATCATTATCAGCGGCAATGATGATTTTCGCGCCAGGCCAACGGGTGCGGCATGCCAGCGCCACCGGCAGCAGATTACCGGCATCGATGGCGGCGATAATCACAGCGGCCGGTAGCAATAACGCCAGACTTTGCGCCGTGGCGTAACCCTCGGCCAGCACCACGGTTTCAGCCTGTTCCGGCAGCGGCTTGAGTGGGATAAACGCGCCTTTTTTGCGGCTATCAGCGATCAGTTTTTTCGTGCCGTCGTGCCGGATAATCTGTGCGCCGGTGCTGTCACCCGCCATATTCTGCAATATCAGCAATAACGAACCATCCGGCAGAATAGGTAATTTATAGCCGCTCAGACCTTTATTAATTAAATAGCGAGATTCCCCTGGCGTAGTTTTTGCCATCAAAGAGGCCAGATCCGGCTCTTTAGATTTGGCTGAGATACCGAGAATATCGGCCACCAGCCGCGCGGCTTCTGTCAGCGAGCATTGTCGGACATTTTTTACCAGATCCAAACCGTCGCCGGATCGGGGTTCGCACTGATTACAAAACCACGTTCCCGCGCCCTGACGGTCATCAAAACGAAAGCGATCTTTGCCGCCACAGGCCGGACAGGGGGAGTGCTGTTTGCTGTGACAGATCGCCAGCGCATCCAGAATAAAGCCCCATTTCCCGCACGCCTGAGCCGCAACCCCGGCAATAAATTGATTCATGACTCTTCCTTTTTACGCCCGGTTTCCGGTGAATAAAATCCATTTTCGGGCCATTTTCAACACCCATAGCAATGTTTTAAACTTTATAAATACAATCTATATATCAATTAGGTGCAGATAATCTGATTCTGCTGTCCAGTAGTTGAACCCGGCAGAAATATTCGTAGACTCGCTACATCCACCACGCCAACCTTGCTCCGTGGTGGATAAACGCCCCGATGGCATTGAGGCTTGTCGGGGCGTTCCTTTCGATATATCCGCAGCCGGAGGAAAATAACGTTTCTGTTATTTTTTAGCCTATGAACTACACCATTGAATATTACGATGACGACGTCATCACCCAACTTCTTGCCCAACCCATCAGCTTGCAGGCCAATTTTATTAGCCTGACTCAGCGCATGAAGCGCTACGGTATTAAGATGGTTGATGCTGTCCCGATGCATTACCACGAAGATGTGTTTGAGTTGTGTTTTTATGAGCCGAAGGGCTGGAACCGCGTCATTTTTATGGCACAAATAGACTGGCAGATTGTTATTTTGCATATTGTGGTGCAAAAAACGGCTTATATGCCGTGGAAAGAGAAAGGCAAAGCCGCCAAACGAATGAAGGAGTTGCGATTTGGATAATAAACGCCAGTCACCCAGCCTGTCCCATGAACAAGTGGTCGCCCTAATGCTAAAGAAACCGGCGGTGAGGGCAGAATACGAGCGGCTGGAGCGCCAGGATTTCGCCATCATTGATGAGACGCTTAAGGAAATACATTCCGAATAATTCTCCCGTGCATTCATTGCTTATTTTCCCGCGAATGTGCAATTTGCTGTTCAATCCAGTCATTCACCTCACTTTCAACAAAAGCGATGGCCCGCCCGCCTATTTTTATCGGTGGCGGGAAGCGCTTTTGTTTTAATAGTTTATAAACCCAAGGCCGGCTAAAACCGGTACGTTTTAATACTTCTGGCAATCGGATTAATGATGAATAGGTCATTCCATGACTCCTGTTATCTCTCGGTGGCTACTGAATTAATTGAAACAAAATCAGGCCGTAATAGGGGGAAGTGGCAAATAAATAAAAGGAACCTTTATTCCGGTTGTTTTAGGTCAATCCGTAACGCGAATATGTTAGTTGGAAGCGAATACCTTAGTTGGAAACCAATAACGCCGAGTTGGAAATAAACTTCCGCTCGTCTAAGGATTATCGGCCTCGGGCAGAGAAACGAGCAGCGCCTCGCTGATCAAGTTGCTCATTTGCTTTTCGGTCACCATTTCCCCGCTGAAACCCGCGTTGAGCATAGCCTGAGTCGCCACACGGGCAATGGCAGTTTTATTCATTTTGACGCCGCGCCGGCACTGCGGATTGTTCCTGGCTAACGCGATTGCCATACCGGCAATAAACGCCAGCGCGGTTTCTTTACCCGCAAAACCACCCCAGTTCTCTTCCGCTTGTCGCTGCTCCGGCACCCGTACAGCGCCCGGCGGCAACGGCCAGTGAAAGCCATTCACCTTAAGCCAGCTCTCTACTTCTGCTTTTAATAAATAACCGTCATGGCGAATATCTTTATTGGCATTGGTATAACTAATATCTCGACAACTTAATAGGTTGCAATCCACTGCATCCCATAATGATTTCTCATAATTAATTATTACCATTCCTATATCATCAGTTTGTATAGAATAAGGTATCACCCCGACAATTAATGCCGCAGTTTCTTTTATTGTGATATTAATTCTGGATAGAAATGGCGTTAACCATTTTGGTAATTTATCTTTAAGAATGTTTTGATATTCTTCGTCACTGTCACGCAGGTTAATCTGCAAAAGCTGTTCTATTTCAGTGCGGTTAAATCCGATGTAATCATAACAATTCATGCTGTTAATACCTTAGAAGGGAAGTTCGTGATCCTCCTCCTCATCGGGCCGGTGATTAAATTCGTCAGGTTTATAACTTTCAGGTATCCATCCATCACAAGGCGCTCCATCCATTTTAGGGTTGGCCATCGCTGCCGAGAGCAGATCAAAATAGCAAAATTGGGGGTCATCAAAGCCAGGGGGGCGGATCACGCCGAGCGCGTCCTGAATCAGTAACGGCGGTGACACTGGCCGGGCATCCGTCAATTCTATCAGCAGCCAGTTGGCTATCTGCGCCTGACTCATCGTCGGGTATCGCTGTGAAATCCGCTGAATCAACTCCCTGATACTGATAAATTCCTGCTGCTTTGCCTTGAGCTTTTCCGCTGGGTTTATCATGAGATTACTCCTGTTATCTCTGGTTGGCCCTGCTTTGAATGATACCGAACATAATGGTTCAAAGTGAAAGTAGTAGGGGGATGGTGTTGATTTCAGTTCGGTATACAGTGATATTCAATAGGATGTATCGCCACGGATTTTTGAGATAATCATAAAGTTACTTTTGAGATAATCTACAAATGATTATCTGTTAACATAATGGCTATAAAGTGTTTTTTAATCTATTTTTAAGATAATGATATTTACATATTTGAGATAATCTAACTTTATGCCTAAATTTAATCACTATGATTTAGCACTGTTAAACCCCAGTTTCGACTCGCGATTGGTTGATGCATTGACCGAGCTTGAGTTACTAAGGCACCTGCGCCTTGAAACTGATGTGCATCCTCTGTTATTTGCCCAGCTAAAAAGTATTTTTCATATGCTGGAAAGCTTGGGTTCAGCAAGAATCGAAGGTAACCATACAACGTTAGCCGATTACGTTGAAAGTAAAGTTGAAGGGGCTGAGGACTCCACGGATCAATTGAAAGAGATTGGCAACATCGAACATGCCATGAACTTTATTGATGAGCATCTGCATGCTGGTGAAGATATCACGGAGTATTTTGTCCGAGAACTGCACGCCATGACGGTAAATGGGCTTGAACGGGAAGGGGATAAAACGCCGGGAGCCTATCGCAGTCACGGAGTGAGTATTGCTCAATCAACTCATTTGCCGCCTGAATTCATCCATGTTCCGGCTTATATGCAGGAATTGGTCGAGTTTATGAACCGTGCAGACGCGCCAAAATATGATCTGATGAAAGTGGCTCTCGCGCATCACCGTTTTGGTTGGATTCATCCATTTGGTAATGGAAATGGCAGAACGGTGCGCCTGCTGACTTATTCTTTGCTGATAAAGTACGGTTTTAATGTGAAAACCAGTGGGCGGGTACTAAACCCAACAGCGGTTTTTTGTAATGATCGTGAACGCTATTATTCGATGCTGGCCGAAGCGGATACGGGGGCTGTTGAGGGGCTAGAGCAATGGTGCCTGTATGTTCTTACCGGTATATCGGCGGAGTTAAAGAAAGTCGATAAGCTCTCTAATCTTCACTTTTTGAACTCAAAAATTCTTTATCCAGCGCTCGAGTATTCCAAGGGGCGGGGAGTAATCAATGAGACGGAATCTACAATTCTTAAGCGAACCATTAGCCAGGGAACGGTAAAAGCCAATGATTTAAAAGAGGTTTTACCGGGATTGAAGTCGGCTCAAATTACCTATCAGATTGGTAAGTTAGTTGATCGTGGCCTTTTGCAACCGGTTGAAGTGGGATCTCGAATTTATACCGCCGGTTTTTCGAAATCAGATCTGATGCGTGGTGTCATTCATGCTTTGCGAAAAGAGGGGTTTATTCCAGATTTTTGATTTGAAGTTTGAGCTAAATAAGTTGGCGATGTCGAATCGCCAACTTAAATATCAATGTTTTATTTTACCAACTTGAGGAAAGTATCTTTAGGTTTAAGGGTTACATTGTTCCCTGAACCCTCAATAGCTTCCATAAAGAAATTATTATTGAAAGTTAGTGTACTTATCTCATCTAACGGCAAAGAAAGTTGATCGAGAATCTCCCCTCTTTTTATCCCTTTCGCGCGCATTGTGCTAAAAATCTTATCCAAAATTAAAGATTTTTCACGTTCAACTAATCCTTGCGGTTCAGATGTACGAAATCCCCTTCGGTTCAACTCAATACTCAATTGTCTATAATGCCACTCAGTTGAGAGTTTCAAATCAAACGTTCTTCGTACCAGCGACGCAAGAGATACTTTCCAATTCTTTTTCAGTTCGATTAAATGCTCTAATGAAGGCATTCGAGGCACTGTAGCCAGAACACTACGCTCAGGCATCAAAAATGAGGATGCAAAGCGATCTGCATCAAGCTCAGCTTGTCGCCCATTATTGCTGGAATGCTTATGTAAAACTAAATGCCCCAATTCATGGGCGGCATCGAATCGGCTGCGTTCTGGTGTTTTCATCGTATTTAGCAAGACAAAGGGTTTACCATTTGTCCAAAAAGAGAATGCATCGACCTCAACACAATTTTCAGCCAAGGAAAAGACTTTCACACCTTTAGATTCAAGTAGGTGAATCATATTGGTTATTGATAACTCTCCTAGTCCCCATTGTTCACGTACAACACGTGCGGCCGTCTCTGGTTCTGAATAGTCATCAAAGCTACAGTCAGGAATTTTGGCTTGCGGAAGCTCGAACTGGCTATCTAACCAATTTGAAACCTCTTGCGCTAATTTACCTGCTGCAATAGCAGAGTCTCGCTTTTGGGCGCTTAACTTTGTCATCGCTCTAAAGCTTACCGCCTCAATATTAAGTGATGAAATATCCCCTGCCCGAAAAAAGTTAACTGGGTAATTTAGAACAGAAGCAATTCTCTCGATACTGTCACTCGCAACAGCATCAAAAAAGCCAGCTTTCTCATAGGTTGAAATAGTACGGCTTGTTAAGCCTGTGGCATCTGCCAAAGCTGTCTGAGTCAATCCTCTACGCTCTCTGGCAGTGCGTAATCTTTCGGAGTTAAACATGGTACATACTTAACCAACTTGTGAAATATCTATATCAATATCCGGTGTGAATTGAGGTTCTACGCCGATCATATCTACTGGACTTGGCCGTTTGGTATCCAAGATTAATCGAGTCGAAAAATCATTCACTATGTTTTTATCATTGTATGAAATCGGGCGTGAAAGCTCCGCTCTTATGCTCATTCTGCCGTTCTCGTCGACTTCATCAAGATCGTAAAGTAAAAACCATAAGTCCTTCCCTAATTTATTTGGTAAAAGGGGAGGCGATGCAGTATCCGAATTTTCGAAACCAAAGTCTAATTGCTTATCTTCAAATTTTAGAGCACCTTGCCCTGGGGTGTTGTTGAGAATTAACCCCATCAATTCCCTAGTAAAATCACCTTTCTTCATACGAGATTCTGGCCTACCCAACGCCAGACCTGTTTGTGTGCAACCACGGCAAAGATAAAGAGCGATCTGTCCGTTTGTCGTTAATTCAACATTCCTTACAGAAAGAGCTTTGAAGCCTTTAGGTGCTAAGATATCTCTAATTCCACTGACAGCTTCGCCGTAAAAATATTGCCCTCTGGAGGTCACTGGGTGGTTGCGAGTTGTTGAATATCTCCCTGAAAGTCCTCGCTCTAAAGGTGTTATGAGATCATCTTGTGTTAAGCCAAGCGATTCTAAATATGAATCAACTTCATCTGATTCGTTAATGATGTGTGTAGGAGCAAGATTATCGGACCACATTATTTATAGCCTCGTATGTAATTTCTCTTTTTTATACCTCATTTGAGGTCTTAAAACAAGAAAATACTGTATGGTTATTCAGTTATGTGATGTGCAATGGGGAGGGCGCATGATATACCTTATTAAAGCTGTAAATAGTTACTTTGGGAATCTTGCGCGATAAAGTTAAGAACTGTCCAAGTAATCCCAAATGTGTATAGGAATATGTATAGAATTATTTTTATAACTCATGGAATGGTCGTATTTAAAGGTGAGGAGGTACTTTGTTCGATTCCCTTCACCGCTCCAATCTTACGTCTCGCAGTATCTCCCTAAGTACATCAAACCCAGTAAATTCGCACTTCTCAGGCTAATCTAGTTATTCCTATATACATGTTCGTCTATTGAAATCTACTTATAGCGGG
>NZ_JBLWEX010000244.1:0-20880 GCF_048323875.1 Yersinia sp. LJYL362 | reverse complement strand
GAGTTCGGGATATGTTGCAGTTCATACTCCGACGTTTGGGGTTAGTTATCCCAACGTTTATCGGCATTACTTTGCTGACCTTTGCTTTTGTTCATATGATCCCGGGCGACCCGGTGACCATCATGGCCGGGGAACGCGGTATCTCCACCGAGCGCCATGCTCAAATCATGGCGGAAATGGGGCTGGATAAGCCTCTTTATCAACAATACTTCCATTATGTGAATGGCGTATTACATGGCGACCTCGGCATTTCGCTGAAAAGCCGAATTGCTGTCTGGGAAGAGTTTGTTCCCCGCTTTAAAGCGACACTGGAACTGGGGATCTGCGCGATGCTGTTTGCTATCGCGGTGGGTATCCCCGTCGGAGTGTTGGCAGCCGTCAAACGCGGTTCAATATTCGACCACACTGCCGTGGGGATCTCCCTCACCGGCTACTCGATGCCTATCTTCTGGTGGGGCATCATGCTTATCATGCTGGTTTCGGTGCAATGGAACCTGACCCCGGTCTCGGGGCGTGTCAGTGATACGGTATTCCTCGATGATAGCCTGCCGTTGACCGGCTTTATGCTGATTGACACCTTTGTTTGGGGTGAGCCAGGCGACTTTAAAGACGCCGTTATGCATATGATTTTGCCCGCGATTGTATTAGGCACCATTCCTCTCGCCGTTATCGTGCGTATGACCCGTTCATCCATGCTGGAAGTGTTGGGCGAAGATTATATCCGTACCGCGCGCGCCAAAGGCCTGAGCCGGATGCGCGTGATTGTAGTCCATGCCTTGCGCAATGCCTTATTGCCGGTGGTTACCGTGATTGGCTTGCAGGTCGGCACCATGCTGGCGGGGGCGATTTTGACGGAAACCATCTTCTCCTGGCCGGGATTAGGGCGCTGGTTGATGGATGCTTTGCAACGCCGAGATTACCCGGTGGTACAGGGTGGGGTGTTGCTGGTCGCGATCATGATTATTTTAGTTAACTTGCTGGTAGATGTGCTCTATGGCGTAGTTAACCCGCGTATTCGTCACAAGAAATAAGGGGCGCAGAATGTCTCAACTTACTGAGTCTACAGTAAAAAGTGCGCCGAAACCGATGACTCCTTTGCAGGAGTTTTGGCACTATTTCAAGCGCAATAAAGGGGCTGTAATCGGCCTGTTTTACATCATTATTATGCTAATAATTGCCGCAGGTGCTACCTGGCTTGCCCCACACGGGCCTGCAGAGCAATTTCGTGATGCACTGCTAAAACCCCCGGTCTGGGAAGCGGGCGGTAGTTGGAAATTCATTCTCGGTACCGATGATGTGGGCCGCGATGTCTTGTCCCGCCTGATGTACGGTGCTCGCCTCTCGCTGTTGGTGGGTTGTCTGGTGGTGGTTCTGTCGCTGGTGATGGGCGTAGTTTTCGGTTTACTGGCCGGTTATTTCGGTGGGATTGTCGATGCCATCATCATGCGTGTGGTCGATATCATGCTGGCACTGCCAAGCCTATTGCTGGCACTGGTGTTGGTGGCGGTATTCGGCCCTTCCATTGTGAATGCCTCGTTGGCGCTCACCTTTGTCGCTTTGCCGCACTACGTGCGATTGACGCGAGCCGCCGTGCTGGTTGAGGTCAATCGCGACTACGTCACGGCCTCAAGAGTGGCCGGTGCGGGTGCGATGCGCCAAATGTTTATCAATATTTTGCCAAACTGCCTTGCACCGTTGATCGTGCAGGCTTCTCTCGGCTTCTCTAACGCCATTCTGGACATGGCCGCTCTTGGCTTCCTCGGCATGGGTGCACAACCGCCAACACCAGAGTGGGGCACCATGCTCTCTGATGTGTTGCAGTTCGCTCAAAGCGCCTGGTGGGTCGTGACCTTCCCCGGTGTGGCGATTCTGCTGACGGTTCTGGCGTTTAACCTGATGGGGGACGGCCTGCGTGATGCTCTCGACCCCAAACTCAAGCAGTAACAGAGGTAGAGAGAGATGGCACTTTTAAATGTAGATAAATTGTCGGTGCACTTCGGTGACGAAGGCGCGCCGTTCAAAGCGGTAGACCGCATCAGTTACAGCATTGAGCAAGGTCAGGTGGTCGGAATTGTCGGTGAATCTGGCTCTGGTAAATCAGTCAGTTCATTGGCAATCATGGGGCTGATTGATTATCCCGGAAAAGTGATGGCCGATAAGCTGGAGTTTAATGGCCGCGACCTGACCAAGATTTCTGAAAAAGAGCGGCGTCAATTAGTGGGTGCGGAAGTGGCGATGATCTTCCAAGACCCGATGACCAGTCTTAACCCATGCTACACCGTCGGTTTCCAGATAATGGAAGCGCTGAAGGTGCATCAGGGTGGCAATCGTAAAACGCGTCACCAGCGGGCTGTGGATTTGCTGACATTGGTGGGTATTCCTGATCCGGCGTCGCGTTTGGATGTGTATCCGCACCAGCTTTCCGGTGGGATGAGCCAGCGCGTGATGATTGCTATGGCCATTGCGTGTAAGCCAAAACTACTGATCGCTGATGAACCAACAACCGCGCTGGATGTGACTATTCAGGCGCAAATTATTGAATTATTGCTGGAACTACAGCAGCGCGAAAATATGGCGTTGTTGCTGATTACCCATGACCTGGCATTGGTTGCTGAGGCGGCTCATCATATTATTGTGATGTATGCCGGTCAGGTGGTTGAAACTGGTAAGTCATCGGAAATTTTCCGTGCGCCACGCCATCCATACACTCAGGCGTTGTTGCGTGCGTTACCGGAATTTGCGCAGGATAAAGCGCGGTTGGCATCATTACCAGGGGTGGTTCCGGGTAAATATGACCGTCCAGAAGGCTGCCTGCTTAACCCGCGCTGCCCGTATGCCAATGATCGCTGCCGCCGTGAAGAACCTGAACTGTTGGGGCCCGCGGGGCGTCAGGTTAAATGCCATACGCCGCTCGATGATGCGGGGAGGCCGACCCTATGAGTCAACCTACTGAAATGAAAAATGAATCACAGGCAACCGAGCCACTGTTGCAAGCCATTGATTTAAAAAAATACTATCCGGTCAAAAAAGGGTTCTTTGCACCTGAGCGCCTGGTTAAAGCGCTGGATGGAGTTTCATTCACCTTAGAGCGGGGCAAAACATTGGCGGTAGTTGGCGAATCGGGTTGCGGTAAATCCACTCTCGGCCGCTTACTGACCATGATAGAAATCCCAACTGGTGGTGAACTTTACTATCAAGGTCAGGATCTGCTCAAGCCAGATGAAAGTGCTGAGAAGCTGCGGCGGCAGAAAATCCAGATTGTGTTCCAGAACCCGTATGGTTCCCTGAACCCGCGTAAGAAAGTGGGGCAAATTCTGGAAGAACCGCTGCAAATCAATACTAAACTGAGCAGCAAAGAGCGCCGCGAAAAAACATTGGCGATGATGGCAAAAGTCGGGCTGAAAACCGAGCATTATGACCGCTATCCACATATGTTCTCCGGTGGTCAGCGCCAGCGTATCGCCATTGCGCGCGGGTTGATGTTGAACCCGGATGTGGTGATTGCCGATGAACCGGTCTCAGCACTGGATGTGTCAGTACGGGCGCAGGTATTGAACCTGATGATGGATTTACAGCAAGAACTGGGTTTGTCGTATGTCTTTATCTCCCATGACTTGTCAGTGGTTGAACATATTGCCGATGAAGTGATGGTGATGTATCTGGGGCGTTGTGTTGAAAAAGGCAGTAAAGAGGCCATTTTCAATAACCCGCGTCACCCTTATACGCAAGCCTTGTTATCTGCCACGCCACGGCTGAATCCGGATATGCGCCGCGAGCGTATCAAATTGACCGGTGAATTGCCGAGCCCAATGAGCCCACCGCCAGGTTGTGCGTTTAATGCGCGTTGCCGCCGGGCATTTGGTACTTGTACTCAGTTACAGCCGCAACTGAAGAAATATGGCGACCAAATGGTAGCTTGTTTTGCTATTGATCAGGATGAAGCAGAAAAAGCCAGTTAACGCTGAAATAAAGCCATATAGCCTCTATTAGAAACGCCGGATATCCGGCGTTTTTTATTTAACATAAATAGGGCGATTGCTTGTAGCTCATAAATATGAGTCAGTAAATTATTTATGTATGAATGATGTGAAAATGAAATAACACCATAAGTGGTATTTATAATGGGAGTCAAAGTGTGGGTTTAAAATGATACGGGTCACACTTCTCCTCAATAAATACTCAATATTATTTGCACTATAACGAAAATATTCTACCCATTAATTAATTTCCCTTTATTAGTATCAGGATATTGCGCCCAAGATGACCTATTTGAGTATTAATAAAAAAAGAGTGCATTAAATGCACTCTTTTGATAACAAATGAAAACGGGTAATATCATCCGCATTATTGGGGATAAGGTACCCAATCACCGCCATTTAGCCGAATATAGGGTTTGCCCTGATATTGCATCACAATAGCATTATCATTTTCTGATATTACTGCGGTCTCTGGTAAACCTTGCGTCAGAGTCTGCCAATCTACACTTGAGGTGGTAAACACTTTGCCATCCACCATGCGTGACACCAATTCAGAAATCGCCAGATAGCTGCTTGGTGCGCTGACAACCACCGGGCTGGCGGGTTGTGGCGCTTTCATACCGATTAATTTAATCCCCACTGGGATATGGGTGATGCTAGGGCTTGGGATATCGCGCAGACCAGACATCTGCATTTTATCGCCAACCAAGGCGGCTCCGTGCTCTGGTACGACGACCACCATGACTTTCCGACCGGACTTCTCCAACTCTTCGAGGAAGGTGTTCAACTGGTCAAACAGGGTTTGGGCACGCGTACGATAATCCGCCGTTTTATTGGTACCGACGAAACGATTACCATCATGTAACGGGATGATATTCATGAACGTTGCACTCCGGGCATCGCCGCCTTTCTTTTGCTGCTCGAGCCAACGATTCAGCAGTTCCAAATCGTTGTAAATCGGCTCGCCATCAAAGGACGCCAACTGGTTACTTATCCCATTTTGCGACATCATCGGCGCATGCATATTGCCATCATCTTGGATGTTTTGCAGATAATTACCAAAGACACCAGAGTGATCCATCATCAACTGGGAGGTAAACCCAAGTTTAGCTAAGTTATCAAATAGATAGCACTGTTGGTCTTGGGGCTGATACAGGTCTTTGTGTGATGACTGGCCACAGCTGGCGCGTAACAGACGGATAGACGCCGGGCCACTGTAGGCAGTGGCTGAGTTGAAGTTTTTGAACAGAATATCAAACTTGCTCCACAGCGGGTGTTTATCCAGTTGAATGGCCTCAATATCTGACCATGACAGCGAGCAGATATTAATAACTAATAAATCAAATGGTTGCGCGTCACCTGGCAGTGAGGCCGGGAATGTTGTGCGGCGAGTTTTTTCCTGCTCATAAAAGGCATTCAAATGAGCGGTCAGATTTGCGTCGGTTGGCGGCCCACCCGCTTCAACAGGGTTGTTCCCCGCAGCTGAGGGTTGAGCTGTGCTCGCGGGCACGGCTGTCGTTGCCGTCTCCACGGTGGGGGCCAGAGAAAATGCTGGCCCGGCAATACCGGCGATATTCAACCAAATCATGGCGGCAACGACAAAAACGGTGACGCGAATCCATTGTGAAATAAACAGGTAGCCTACCAGAATGACGAAAGCTGTTCCTATCATGGCCCAGTTAATAAAACGGCTAAGCAATTCAATAACATAACTGAAACTAAAGCCCGTAACCTGCGAGCCTTGGCTCATGATGCTGTTGATGCCAGGCAGCCAGGTATCGTGATAAAGCAGACCGATACCAATAGGTATGGCTAGCCAATGACGCCAGCGGTGGACACGATAAGCTGGGATCGGGAACAGCAGAAAGGCAAGAAACACCAGGTTTGCCAGCGGGTGGAAGTTCAGGTAACCAAACCACAGTAGGGCAAATTTGAGCAGAAAGTAGTAGTTCCATGCGCCCAGGCCGCGCCAATAGCGCCATGGGCTCTGCGATTCTTGCTGTTTATTTTTTGCGTTCATGGTTATTTCTTAGTCTGTGAAGATGAGCCATCACGCAACCAGATCCCTTCTGATTTTAAATAGCGCGCGGATAAGAATAAATGCTGCTTTTTCTCCCACCACCGCGGAAACCAGCGGCGGGCTACATAGCCCAGCGGGAAAAAAATGATGGCCCCCAGCAATAGAATTTGCCAAATATCATTGAGATTCATTGGGGGTCTCCTGACGGTTGCCGGTAGCCAGTGTCAATGGCACGGGTGTGCGCCGAGCGTGTGCAGCTTGCTCTGGCACATCAACTTTTTGTTGATAAGTCTTTCTATCACCCGCGGCCTGCCATGCCTCGGGAGTATTTATCATGCGGTTAATCTCAGCGATGATTTCTTGATCCTGATACCACACAAGGCGGTTACTGAATGCTTCGGCTACCGGTAAACGGAAAATATGACTTAGCGCTGTGTCTAAATCATTGATACGACAGGTAGAAAGGAATAATAACAACCGGTTATCAGATACCGTTACCACATCACCATAGCGGCGCAAATGGCACAGTGTCAGTGCCTGACGCGCCTGTAGCCCCGGCACTGCCCGCAGCGCTACCAGTACACCTTTGCCGTTTTCCGGTAACAAGGTGTTGTTCATTAACTGCAACACAGATTGGCAGAACTCCGCGGGGGGCAGATAGCCTTTAAGCTGAAGAGGGCGCAATGCTTCCAGTAATGCATTGATGTCTTCCGGCACATGGCGTGAGAAGCGCTGCTCCTGAATCCCTTCCAGCATCGTCAGAAAACGTGATAATGGTGCAACATGGGGCACAATCAGATTGGCCCCGCAGGCCAGTAACAAGCGCTCATCACTGTAGCGCAAGCTGGCGTGCATTTCGCGGACCACAATTTTTACAGTATTCCCGCGTTGACGGCGTATGTTGTGGATTTGATGCGCCATTTCATCAATTTGCTCACTCTGATTCAGCGCAAAAATGAGTGTTGCGGCGTGCGCCGTCATTGCCCGTTGAGCCAGAGAGGTATTGGATTCCAGTAATTGCCAGTGGGTAGAAAGGGGCGGTGCGCCTTCCAGAATGCTGGTTTCGGCTAAATACAGATGCTCATCATTGCGTGATTGAGGTAGGGCTTGCTGGACTTCATCTGCCATGCTCCAGCCTTGTTCATCGGCTTCGAGCAACACTAATTGGTTGGCGGTCACCCCTTTTGCCGTATTCCACCAGGCAACCACATATTGCGCGTTATCCTGCTGCCATTGCAGGCTAGCTAAGCCTTGTAAGTAGCGGTGCTGACTGACCAACTGATTTTTGACTTTATTAATGCCAGTGCTATGACAAATCACCAGTAATGTGCAGTTCTGGGCCTCCAGCCATTGCTGAATATGCTGAAGCCACTGTTGCATCTCTTCGCTGGTAAAGGTTTGCCACAGATTCGCGGGCGCAAACAGAATGAAGAGTCGCTGTTGTGGGCGCAGCGAGCGCATTAAATCTTGGGTTAAATATTTTAAGGCGTTTTTTTGAGCAGGTAAGGTAAATAGCGGTAATTTCTTGGGGCCAGAATGGGCAATCTGACTCAGGAGACTTTC
This sequence comes from Yersinia sp. LJYL362, assembly GCF_048323875.1. NCBI lineage: Bacteria > Pseudomonadati > Pseudomonadota > Gammaproteobacteria > Enterobacterales > Yersiniaceae > Yersinia > Yersinia sp. LJYL362. The sequence goes on along the minus strand of NZ_JBLWEX010000244.1, from coordinate 13,320 downwards.
CGGTTTTTGCCCTGAACAAATCAATGCCGCGCGGGTATTTTCAGATTGGCTACGAATAAGTTGCTGGCAAAATAAATTGGCATCAACTTGACGTTCAATATTGACCCAATAGAACCCGGGAGCCTGCATTACGGCTAATTCATCCCAGATTTTTCGAACACCTAATGAGAAAGATCGTGACATAGATTCTTTATCTGCTTTCGTTAAAGTGCTATTGGGCCAATGACTGGATAAATTCAAAGAACAATTGTAACATTGCAATAAGTATTAACCAATGTCCTTGCCTTGATATTAATCTAAGACTCACCTTATAGGGAGAAAGTATACTCCTGTCATTGTTATACTTAATTACCATAGCCTATTTTCTAAAGGCGGATAAATGAAGACTATAATAAATCGCTTTCATGAGAAAACGTCACTTGAAGCTCAGGATGATCTACTAGCATTAAGTCAGGCTTTCTCATTACCCACGTTAAGTTATATCGATATTGTCCGTCAGGAGCGATTAACTCAAATGATGGCTCGCTGGCCATTATTAGCCGAATTGGCGCAATCCGCAGGGAGTGAATAGTCTATGCCGGTCTTGGCGTTACAAGGAGTGAGAGGGGGCATTGGTACCACATCGGTCACTGCGGCTCTGGCATGGGCGTTACAGCAACTGAATGAGTCGGTTTTGGTGATCGATTTTTCACCGGATAATTTACTGCGATTGCACTTCAACATGAATTTTGAGCAATCCCGTGGTTGGGCTAGAGCTGAAGTGGATGGCGAAGGCTGGCAGCAAGGGGCGATGCGCTATACCGAGAAGCTGGATTTCTTACCGTTCGGCCAATTAACTCAAACTGAAAATGAACAACTTAGCCTATCTTTGCAGCAACATCCTCGCCAATGGCAGGAGAACCTGTCCCGCCTGCTGGTCAATGCGAGCTATCGCTGGATTCTGTTGGATATCCCCGCCGGTGATAGCGTATTCACCCGTCAAGCATTGGCACTGGCTGATCAAATACTGATTCTGATTCATGCGGATGCCAGTTGCCATATCCGCCTGCATCAGCAAAATTTACCTGCCGGGTGCCATTTTCTGCTTAATCAGTTCTCTGCCAGCAGCGGTTTACAACAGGATTTGCATCAGCTCTGGTTGCAAAGTCTGGATAGCTTATTACCCATATTTATTCATCGCGATGAAGCAATGGCCGAAGCATTTGCAGCCAAGCAGCCATTGGGTGAATACAGCGCGCAAAGCCTGGCGGCAGAAGAGATGATAACATTGGCAAACTGGTGCTTAATTAATATCGCGGAAAGTGGTCTATGAATCGCCTGATGCGGATGTTATTCCTGACCCCGGTTTATCAAGGGATGCGCCGCCGCTATCATCTCTATATGCAGCAAGGCTGCACTGTGCTCACGGCTTTTCTCACCACAATGGCGCTCCCGTTGTGCTGGATTTTCCTGCGTCTCGAATCCCCCAGTTGGCAGAGTGTGATACAACACCGCACTTACTGGTTCCCACAAATTTCACCGAATCGCCCACGTTTGGGTGATGGTTTACGTTATCTGCTGCAAGGGTTGTGGCTGTTATTAATTCGCCCGCAATCTGATCATGATAAAAAACGCCAACCTGCGGCGGCTGGCAAGGGCTGGGTGAAAAACAAACGACAGGGGTATATCAGTTGGTTGGGGAATGTTCCACAGCGCTTTGAAATGCAGCGAATAGAGAAATCAGTCGCCAGCCGATTAAGCCAGCTTTCGAAGCGTACTCGCCGTATCCTGTTTATTATTTTGGGTATTTTCACTGGTATTTTAGCCCTGCTGTGTATCTCACAGCCATTTGGCATGATGGCGCAATTCGTGTTTGTATTGTTGCTGTGGGCCATTGCTATGGTGGTGCGGCGAGTGCCGGGGCGCTTGCCGACCCTGATGCTGATTGTGCTGTCGTTAACGGTTTCCTGCCGCTACTTATGGTGGCGTTACACCGAAACCCTTAACTGGGATGACCCCGTCAGTCTGGTGTGCGGTTTATTATTATTGTTAGCCGAAACTTATGCTTGGGTGGTATTGGTGTTGGGCTATTTCCAGACTATTTGGCCACTAAATCGCCAACCGGTGCCGATGCCGGAAGATATCAATAGCTGGCCAACCATTGATTTGATGGTACCGACTTATAACGAAGACCTCGGCGTGGTGAAACCGACCATTTATGCCGCGCTGGGTATTGATTGGCCGAAAGATAAAATCAATATCTATATTCTGGATGATGGTAACCGGCCCGCATTTAAAGCATTCGCCGCAGAAGTGGGGGTGCACTACATTGCTCGCCCTACTCATGAGCACGCCAAAGCCGGTAATATCAATAATGCGCTGAAGCAGGCCACCGGTGAGTTTGTCGCTATCTTTGACTGCGACCACGTGCCCACCCGCTCTTTCCTGCAACTGACTGTCGGCTGGTTCTTTAAAGATAAAAAGCTCGGCATGATTCAGACGCCGCATCACTTTTTCTCGCCCGACCCCTTTGAGCGCAATCTGGGGCGTTTTCGTCAAACCCCCAATGAAGGCACGTTATTCTACGGCTTGGTACAAGACGGTAATGATATGTGGGATGCGACTTTCTTCTGTGGCTCCTGCGCGGTATTGCGCCGCAGTGCGCTAGATGAGGTCGGAGGGATCGCGGTGGAGACCGTCACCGAAGATGCCCATACCTCATTGCGTCTACACCGCAAAGGTTATACATCGGCTTATATTCGTATTCCGCAGGCGGCCGGGTTAGCAACCGAAAGTTTGTCAGCACATATTGGGCAGCGCATCCGCTGGGCGCGTGGCATGGTGCAAATCTTCCGGCTGGATAACCCGCTGCTGGGCAAAGGGTTAAAATTTGTCCAGCGCTTGTGTTATGCCAACGCCATGTTGCACTTCTTATCCGGCATTCCGCGCTTGATCTTCCTGACCGCCCCGCTGGCATTCCTGCTGCTGCATGCTTACATCATTTTTGCGCCAGCTCTGGCCATTGCACTTTATGTGCTGCCACATATGATTCACGCCAGCCTAACCAACTCCCGCCTACAGGGTAAATATCGCCACTCATTCTGGAGTGAAATCTATGAAACGGTGTTGGCCTGGTATATTGCTCGCCCGACCACCGTGGCGCTGCTCAACCCCCACAAAGGGACGTTTAATGTCACGGCGAAAGGTGGGTTGGTCGAAGAGCAGCATGTGGATTGGGTGATAACCCGCCCTTATATGGCGCTGGTCCTGCTGAATCTGGCCGGTTTGATTGCGGGTTTGTGGCGCTTAGGTTATGGCCCGACGACAGAAATCATGACTGTGGTCATTAGCCTGGTGTGGGTTATTTATAATATGACGATTTTAGGCGGGGCTGTAGCGGTGGCGGTTGAAGCCAAACAAGTCCGCCAATCCCACCGCGTCGAGATTGCCATGCCCGCCGCCGTGGCGCGTGCTGATGGCCACTTATTCTCCTGTACCCTGCGCGACTATTCCGATGGTGGGGTGGGAATTGAAATGCGCGAAGCCGGGTTACTGAAAGATGGTGAAGCGGTGCATCTGCTGCTTAAACGCGGCGCGCAGGAATATACCTTCCCGTGTGAAGTCACCCGTGCCTTTGGGACCAAAGTCGGGATGCGGATGCATCAACTCAGTGTGTCCCAACATATTGATTTTATACAGTGTACTTTTGCTCGTGCTGACACGTGGGCGCTGTGGCAGGACGGCTTCCCAGAAGATAAACCGATTGAAAGCCTGCGCGATGTTTTGGCGCTGGGCTTTAGAGGCTATGTTCGTATGGCCAGCTATGCTCCACCAGTGATTCGAAATGTATTGATAGGATTTACCTCCCTGATTGCCTGGATTGCATCGTTTGTACCCCATGGCGTGGATAAAAATCAGGCTCCGAGTAGCCAGGGCCAGACAGTGGCTCAACATTGATGATGATATGATGACGAGAAAAATAACCTGGTTTACCGCACTGGCTTTGGGTTTGGCACCATTCACCCATGCCGAAACACCAGCAGTTCCGTCGCTTCAATCGGCGGCCTCGGCGACTGCTGCTGCAACAGTGGATTTAGCACCTGCCGCCCCAGCGGCATTGCCCAATGTGCCTGTTCGCGATGTGGCTTACACTTTTGCCAAAATTGCCCCGCCACCGGGGACATTCGCCTTGCGCGGTACTAATCCAGAAGGGGTGATTGAATTCGGCGTGCGCAGTGATGAAGTTGTCACTAATGCTATGTTAAACCTCGAATTTACACCATCACCTTCCCTTATCCCGGTGGAATCACAGGTCAAAGTTTTTCTGAATGATGAACTGATGGGTGTCACGGCAATCACTAAGGACCAATTGGGTAAACCAACGCGGTTCCAGCTGCCGATTAATCCTCTTTATATCAGTGATTTCAACCGGCTGCGGTTAGTGTTTGTGGGTCACTATCAAAACATTTGTGAGAATCCGGCCAGCAATACACTGTGGCTGGATATCAGCAAATCCAGCTCGTTGGATTTGCGCTATCAATCACTGTCCGTCAAAAATGATTTGTCTCATTTCCCTGAACCTTTCTTTGATGCACGGGATAATCGTCCGCTCAGCTTACCGGTGGTTTTTGCCGCCGCACCGGATGTGGCGCAGCAACGCGCGGCTTCTATTTTGGCATCGTGGTTTGGTGACAAAGCGCAATGGCGTGGGCAGAACTTCCCGGTTTTGTATAATCAGCTGCCGGCTCAGCATGCCGTGGTCTTTGCGACCAACACCCAGCGCCCTGATTTTTTGAAAGATTACCCGCCGGTCAAAGCACCGACGGTGGAAATTATCAGTCATCCGGATAACCCGTATGTGAAGCTGCTACTGATTTTGGGGCGCGATGATAATGACTTGATCACGGCGGCACAGGGGATAGCACAAGGTAATGTCCTGTTCCGTGGCCAAAATGTGACGGTAGATAAAGTCGAGCAATTGGCACCGCGCCAGCCTTATGATGCGCCAAATTGGGTGCGTACCGACCGGCCAATGACCTTTGCTGAATTACAGCAATATCCGGATCAACTACAAACCACCGGTTTGTTGCCGCCGCCGATTTCATTATCGCTGAACCTGCCACCGGATTTGTTCTTGATCCGCAGTGCGGGCATTGATATGCGTTTGAAATATCGTTACACCTCAACGCGTCTGATGGATGGCTCCCGCTTAAGTATCAGCCTGAATAATCAATTTGTGCAGGACTACCCGCTGTCGCCGAATACGCCGGAAGACAGTAAGATCCTGCGTCTGCCATTACTGCAAGGCTTACAAGACTCTGCCAAGCGGTTGACCATTCCGGCATTGAAACTGGGGGCCACCAACCAGTTACGCTTTGATTTTGACTACAGTACCTTGCTGGCAAGCGGCGCGGAAGGGCGCTGTGAAACCTACTCTACCGCGCCAAACCACGCGGTGATTGATGGTAATTCCACTATCGATTTCTCCGGTTACCGCCACTTTATGGAAATGCCAGATTTGCGGGCATTTGCTAATGCCGGCTTCCCATTCAGTCGCATGGCGGATCTCTCCGAAACCTTGGTCTTGGTGCCGCCGAAACCTGCGCCATCACAGCTGACTACCTTGTTGAATACTATAGGGAATATCGGGGCGCAAGTCGGTTATCCAGCGGTGGGTATCAACATCACCGATGACTGGTCACAGGCGAAAGACAAAGATGTCGATGTGCTGATTATCGGAACCATTCCGCCAGAATTACGTGATGACCAGAAGATTAACCTGCTGGTGGATCAAACCCAGAGCTGGGTAAAAATGCCCAATCGCCAAACGGGCTTGCCGGATATGATGGCCCCCGCTTCAGATAGGGTGGCGGATAGCAAAGCAACCGTCAGTTCTGAAGGGGCGATGTCGGCGATTATCGGCGTGCAGTCACCTAACTTCCCGCAGCGCAGTATTGTGGCGTTATTGGCTGACAGTCCGCATGGCTACGGTTTACTGAATAATGCGTTGCTCGACAGCGGCAAACGTGAGGCGGTGTTTGGCTCGGTTGCGGTTATCCGTGAGTCGGGTGTTAACAGCCTGCGTGTTGGCGACACCTATGATGTCGGCCATTTGCCATGGTGGGAGCGCATCTGGCACAGCTTATCTACCCATCCGGTTCTGTTGGCGGGTGTCGCGGTATTAGTCGTGGTGATTGCTGCAATGATGGCCTGGCGCTTGTTACGCCTGATTAGTCGTCGCCGGTTATCACCTGATGAGAGAGATTAATTCTGATGGTCGTGATGTTTAAACGGCTGGTCTGTATCCTGCTGCTGCTGACCAGTTTTGGTACCGCAGCCGCTTGTGATTGGCCAGCATGGCAGCAGTTCAAACAACACTATATCAGTGAGGCGGGGCGAGTTATTGACCCCAGTAACCCGCGGCAAATAACCACGTCGGAGGGGCAAAGTTACGGACTGTTTTTTGCGCTGGTGGCTGACGATCGCGAAACATTCGATCGATTACTCACCTGGACTGAAAATAATTTGTCGGCGGGAGATTTAACGGCCCGTCTGCCCGCATGGTTATGGGGGCAACGCAATGAGCATAGCTGGGATATTCTCGACCCAAACTCGGCCTCTGATGCCGATTTATGGATTGCTTACAGCTTATTAGAGGCTGGCCGATTGTGGGAGACCCGCCGTTACCAGACCATGGGAACGTTGCTGTTGCAACGCATCGCCAAAGAAGAAGTGGCGGATATTCCAGGCCTGGGGGAAATGTTATTACCGGGCAAAATTGGCTTTAATAATGAAGACCGTTGGCGACTCAATCCAAGCTATCTGCCACCACAATTGCTGGCGCGTTTTGCCTCCTTTGCCGGGCCGTGGAAAACCATGGAGAAAACCAATCAACGGCTATGGTTGGAAACCGCACCGCATGGTTTCAGCCCTGACTGGGTGGTGTGGCAAAAAGATAAAGGCTGGCAGCCGGATGAAACGCACCCAAATCTGGGCAGTTATGATGCAGTTCGTGCTTACTTATGGGCCGGAATGTTATCCAATAACAGCCCGCAAAAGGCAGCACTCATCAAGCGCTTCCAACCGATGGCGGAAGTCACTCAGCAGCAAGGTTTGCCACCGGAAAAGGTCGATACTCTGACCGGCAAAACAACAGGCGATGGGCCGGTTGGTTTTTCGGCGGCATTATTGCCGTTTTTAGCCAGCAGTCCCGCACCGTTTAATCAGCAGGCGTTTAGCCAACAACAAAAACGGGTACAAGATTCACCTCCGGGAGCCGATGCTTACTACAGTGCGGTGCTGACACTGTATGGTCAGGGATGGGCACAACATCGTTATAGCTTTAATCGTCAGGGTGAGCTTCAGCCCTCATGGAACAGTCAATGCGCAACATTAAAATAAACTGGCTGCTAAGCCTGGCGTTATTGCCTCAAGCCTTTATTGGGATAGCACGGGGGGCCGAATCGGTCTCGCCAACCCAGTTTTTACTCGAACAGGTACGATTGGGAGAAGCGACCAATAAAGATGAGTTGGTTAAGCAGTCACTGTATCGCCTAAACACGATGGAACCGAATAATCCGGATGTTATTGCGGCAGGAATACGTCAGGCGCTTCGGCAAGGGAATCTGGAGCAAGCGCAAAAACAGCTCGATAAATTGCAACAATTGGCACCTGATTCTGACGTGTATCGTCGCGCTAAACTGATGTTGGCCATGACAAAGCCTGAGGTGCGCCAACAGTTGCAGGAGGCGCGTCTGCTGGCAACGGCAGGGCGGGTCGCTGAAGCTAAAGTTAAATACGATCAGTTGCTGCAAGGGAATCCACCCACACTGGATCTGGCGGTTGAGTATTGGCGGATGGTGGCGCGGTTGCCGGGTCAGGAAGCGCTGGCTACCCAAAAATTGGCTGCGCTGGACCAACAATATCCCGGGAATGTTGCCCTGAGAATAGCACTGGCGCGCATGTATTTCAGCCAACAAAAGGCCGAACTTGGCTACGCGATGTTGGAGAAAGTGGCTGCGGACCCGACGGGAACGTCAGATGCCGCCGATTTGTGGATGGACACCATCAAAACGATGACGGTAAGTCCGCAAAGTGTCGCTGCATTGGCTCATTTCCTTGATGTGTTTTCAACTGGCCCTCAAGCTGATATTGCTCGCAAAGAGTTGGCTAATCAGCAAGCGATGTTGGCCGACCCAACCTACCAGGCGCGGTTAAGCGGGCTGGCAAAAGTAGACAGTGGTGGGGGAACCGCCGCGATACCGGCATTGAAACAAGCATTGGCGGCCAGCCCCAATGACCCAGAAATTCTGGGCGCGCTGGGGCTGGCCTATGCCCGTGCTGGAGATCGTACCCAGGCTTTGCGGTTGTTTGAACAGGCACAAAAATCAGATAAAGACGGCCTAAAGAGCGATAAATGGGCCAGTTTGATCAAGACCAACCGTTACTGGCTGCTGAATGATGAAGGTGATAAAGCGTTGAAAGCCGGTAATACCACACTGGCGCAGCAGAAATATCAGCAGGCGCGTCAAATAGATGGCAACGACAGCTATGCATTGATTGGTTTGGGTGATGTGGCAGTGGCCCGTCATGATGATAAAAGCGCCGAGCAGCATTATCAGCAGGCATTGCGTCTGGATCCAACCAACAGCAGCGCGGTGCGTGGCCTGGCAAATATCTATCAACGTGAATCACCGCAAAAAGCACTCAATTACCTGAATAACTTGCCGCGCAGCCAACAGGCCAAAATGCGTGACACACTCAATGGCCTGCAATTGGATATGCTGAAACAGCAGGCTGAAACGTTGGCAGCACAGCAACAGTGGCATCAAGCGGCAGAGAAATACCGGCAGGCGCAAAAGATGGCGCCGGATGATGTCTGGATAACTTACCGGTTGGCACAAGCATTGGCACAAGACGGCCATTCGGCGCAAGCGGATGCAGAGTTCCACCAATTGGCTAGCCGTAAACCGGGTGACCCAGAGCAGGTGTATGCTTATGCGCTTTTCCTTTCCAGCACTGAGCGAGATAGCCAGGCATTGGCGCACCTCGCCACGCTGCCAACGGCACTCTGGAATGATAATATTCGTGAATTAGATCAGCGCTTGAAATTGGATCAAGTGCTGACATTGGCTCGCCAACTGCGGGCCAGTGGTGATGAAACGGGTGCGATAACGGCATTACATCAGCAACCTGCGAATACACAAATTGACCTGACACTGGCCGATTGGGCGCTGGAACGCGGCGATTACAGTGAAGCGCTAGCGGGCTATCAACGTATCCGGGCGCGTGAACCACAAAACCCTGATGCACGGTTGGGTGAAATTGAGGCCTATATTGCTGAAGGCCGACTCAGCGATGCGCGTCAGCACCTTCAAATTGAGCCTTTGACGGGCGAAGGGGCCACTTTAAACACCCAACGGCGGGTCGCCAACGCCTGGAGTGGCGTGGGTGAGCCGCAAAAAGCGGCAGATATTTTCCAGCGGCTGAAACCCGCTGCCGCTAAAGGTGCCCCGTCGCAGGATAACGCACTGGTGTTCCGTGACTCGGCTCGGCTGGCGCAATCACAAGGGCAACCGGCTGCCGCGCAAGATGATTTCAAGCAGGCGATGGTGGCCAGCAGCATTGCGCCGCAACTTCCGGCAGACAATGACAATTATACCTTGCTCACACGTAATCAGGCCACGGATGATTGGCTTAAACGCGGCATCCGTGCTGATGCTGCGGATCTGTATCGCCAGCAGGATACCCGCGTCACATTGGATCAGGATTATTGGGGATCTAGTGGTACAGGAGGGGTCTCTGATCTGAGCGCGTTTAATACCATGGCTCAAGTCGACACACCGCTTGCAGATGGCCGCGCTTTTTTCCGTAGTGACATCATTGAGATGAATGCCAGCACATTTGCGAATACAAAGGGTGTATATAACGAGAAGTTCGGTACTTGTTATAAGGCCGGATGCGAGGGTGATATTCGCCAGCGCGCGAGTGGCACCAGTATCGCAATGGGGTGGCAAAATGAGCATTGGGCCACGGATATTGGTACTACCCCGATGGGATTTGAGGTGGTCGATGTGGTCGGCGGCTTGGCATACAGCAACAGCTGGAACCATATTGGCTGGACGGCAACGGCGTCACGGCGGCCGCTATCCAGCTCGTTACTGGCCTTTGCCGGAACGCGTGATCCCAATACCAATGTTACTTGGGGCGGCGTTCGTGCCAGCGGCGTCAGCTTGGGGGCCAGTTATGACCGGGGTGAGGCTAATGGGGTCTGGAGTGATTTAAGTTATCATTATCTGACCGGGCAAAATGTGGCCGACAACCAGCGACTGCGCTTTATGACCGGCTATTATTATAAGCTAATCAATGAAGATAACCGCCGTTTGACTGTCGGGTTGAATGGCATGTGGTGGCATTACCAAAAAGATCTCAGTGGCTACACTCTAGGTCAGGGCGGGTATTACAGCCCGCAAAAATATCTGTCACTGGCTATTCCGGTAAACTATCGGCAGCGGACAGATAACTGGTCTTGGGAGTTGGGTGGGTCAGTATCGGTTTCACATTCCGCCACCAATGATCGCGCACGTTACCCTTTGCAAAGTCTATTGAACAACAGTATTAAGAGTATCTCAGATCGGAATGATCTTGATTATGGTGACAGCAGTAATGGTGTGGGCTACACCTTACGAGCGTTGATTGAACGCCGTCTGAGTTCGCATTGGACACTGGGGGCCGGAGTCGATATCCAGCAAGCCAAAGATTATACCCCAAGTCATGCGCTGATTTACCTGCGCTACTCCATGGCGGGGTGGCAAGGTGATTTGGACATGCCGCCTCAGCCGTTAGTGCCTTACGCAGACTTTAAGTAACCGCAGTGGCGTTTATTTGCATAAAAAAGCAACTTCATCGTGTTTAATAGCACTTTGAAGTTGCGATCTTGATAGGAAAAGACCGAAACCCACGGTATTCTTCCCAACCGGTTTAGTTTCGCAAGATAAAATCTCAGGGCGATCGAGTATACTCGGACAGCATCGATGAGTCGCCGCATCACTGTGGCAACCATTTTATTTTATTCAGTCGGAATGGGTGGGAGTGAGTTTGCGGGTAAGGCGTTCATTAACGATTAAGCAAATGGCGGCAGTAGCAGTTGTTGCGCTGGTCACCATTTGTATCTTTATCGTCATTCAGTTGTTCCACTTTGTGCAGCAGCGCAAAGATGACTACGCCAGGCAGTTGGAGAGTATCGCCTATTCTGTCCGCCAGCCGCTGTCTGAAGCAATCTTGAGTGTTGATATTCCACAAGCCAAAAAAATCCTCAATAACTTACTGCCCATTGGCATTCTTAGCCGTGCCGATGTGATTCTGCCGAATCAAATTCAAGTGTTGCACGCAAGTTTCCCTACTGAGCGGCCAGTCCCTCGCTGGGCCAAGCGTATTTTTTCTCTGCCCGTTCAGATAACGGTACCGCTGTATTCACTGGAGCGAGTCTCTGCTAATCCGCAACCATTGGCACATTTGGTGTTACGTGTGGACTCGTATCGCATGTATCAGTTTATCCTGAGCACTTTATCGGCAATGCTCTCGACTTATTTACTGCTGGCATTGGTACTCTCGGTCTCCATCGCTTGGTGTATTAATCGCTTGATTATTCATCCATTGCGGGCGATGGCAAAAGAACTGGAAAAGATTGGCCAGCAAGGCGTACTGAATCACCAACTGAGTTTACCGGCCCATCATCAGGATGATGAACTGGGTATGTTGGTTCACAATTACAATCGTAACCAACTACTGCTAGCTGAGGCCTATACGGATATGAGCCGAACCCAAAGCACTGACAGGCCCTCGTTGCATAAAACGCAAAAGCAACTGGCGCAGGAAAATGATATTTTGCAGGCAATTGAACGCCGTGATTTCGTCCTGTTTTTACAGCCGCAGTGGGATATGGAAGAGCAACGGATTATCGGTGCCGAAGCATTGCTACGCTGGCGTCAGGCGGATGGCAGTTATCGTTTACCTTCTGAGTTTGTCCCTGATGCGGAAGAGAGTGGTGCCATGATGCCGCTTGGCCGTTGGGTGCTAGAGGAGGCATGCTGCATCCTGGCTGACTGGAAGACACAAGGCATTAGCTTGTCATTGGCCGTCAATATTTCCGGCTTGCAAATACAATGCAATAGTATCATTACGCATCTAAAAACCGTTATCAGCCGCTATAACATTGACCCTGGCCAATTGGTGTTGGAAATCACAGAGACCGCCCGGATTCAGAACCTCGACGACGCATTCATATTGCTGCGTGAGTTACAGGGGCTGGGTTTATCGATAGCTTTAGATGACTTCGGTACCGGCTATTCAAGCCTGCAATATCTCAACCACCTGAAAAGCTTGCCAGTGGATATCATTAAATTGGATAAAAGCTTTGTGAAGCATTTGCCAGAAGATGATGCGATGGCGCGAATTATTAGTACTATTTCAGACGTACTGAAACTTCGTGTGATGGCTGAAGGTGTCGAGACAGATGAACAGCGGCAATGGTTACTCAAACACGGTATTCGATGTGGTCAGGGCTTTTTATTTTCGGAGCCGTTATCACGCGAGGAGTTTGAAGCTCGCTTTACCCTGCGCCCTTGACGCCACCGCCGTGTTAGCTTCCCTCAATTGCCCGAATCACTGACTGCCCGTTGACCTTAAAATAAAGAGACTCATCGGGACGCATTCACTCGCTGCCTTGCTGTAACGCCAATGGCTTTGGGTTATGTCTTAGGTGCTTGATGCCGCAGTCGTGTTAGCTTCCCTCAATTGCCCGAATCACTAAGCTTTAGCTAAATATCAGTGTTTTCGTCTAAATAATAAATACCAAAACATTATCCTTTCTTATATTAAATAAAAATAAATTCACATCAAAAAAACCTGTATTTCCCTACTTTGAGGTGAATCTGTACAAATTCAAACCCTGAGAAATGGCATAAAATAGAGTTATTATATAAAAGTCATTAAAACCACGAATAATACCGTTAAGAAAATATTCGGTCGACATCTATTTTCTTATTTAAGTGACGCTTACAATATTATCACCCACCTCGTCAAGACTATTTGATTCGAAAGAAATCCCTTTCAAAATAGCCTCAAGCCCAGACCGTACCTACGATACAACAAAAAAATTACTGCACCACTGCATTAGTTAAAACTATTTACTTTGAACCTTGTCACATAAATGAATATTGGTTCTATTAATTTCTAACTATTAGCCATGGATCTCGGAACTTTATATCAAAATAAATAGAATGGCGTTTCATAAGTGAGATGTATATTTATCATAATAATTAATGTTATTTATTAAAATAA
>NZ_JBLWEX010000243.1:0-20860 GCF_048323875.1 Yersinia sp. LJYL362 | reverse complement strand
TAAATTGCTGCCAGGTTTGAAATTGACGCTGTTCGTTAACGGCAAATCAACCCCGGACGCATAAAGTCAGAATCGCTATTAACGCTGTTAAAAAGCACCCTTCGGGGTGCTTTTTTTATGGCTGGAATTCAACCAGAAGTGGGTTGTGATCCGAGGCTCGCGTCACTAATACCGAAGCATCGGCTAGAGTAAGACCGCGGTAAAACACAAAATCGAGTGGTTTACCAAAAGCACGGCTGCGGTTATCGGTACTAAACTCAACTTCTTCCAGACCCGAGCCTTGGGCAAAACGCTGTAAAGCATTAACCCGCTGGCGACTCCAGGCATTGAAATCTCCCGCCAAAATAACCGGGCCACGGTGCATCGCAATTTGTTCACCAATCGGCTCTAACTGTTTACTGTAGACATCAACACCAAAACTGAAATTCACTGCGTGAATGTTCACAACCATCAATAAGCGGCCATCATGAATAGGATAAACAGTAATTAACGCCGACTTAGACAAGCGCAGCAGTGGCTCTCGCTCTCTCAATGGGCAACAGTAGACTGGGTGGGTAGCCGCTAATGTCATCACGCCAGAGGGGTGCTGAGGCAGCGCAAACGCAGGGACCTGATCAGCCGCCTGATAATGGGACGTAGCAAACCTCACCAACTCGGGTGTGGTTTGTGCTTCTTGCAGTAACATCAGTTGAGCATCACGCCCGAACTCTTTAAGCACAGATAGCCATTCAGCCCGCTGCTGCTTAAAGATATTCCACACCATCACACGCAGAAATTCAGTTGTCGGCAATGGCGCGCCTGGCGGTAACCCTTGCCCCAATTGTTTTGCAGAGCCAGGGAAAATCTGTTCAACCGGTTGACCTGCAACATACCGCATTGCATATGTTCGTTTCGGCACTTTGATGGCCTATTCCTTATTCGAAATCACTCAGGCTTGTAAGATAACCGCAGTGGATAGTTCATTGATTATACGCTCAGATGTCCCAGTCAGTAATGTCTTTTGCCCATGTTGCCTTTTTGATATTGGGATACTCAGAGATAGATTCAATCTATGTTATTCATAATGCACTAATAAGGCCTCTATTAACAAAAAAGCCCGCAACGCGGGCTGAAAATGAAAACCTGAAAGTGGAGTTAGTGGGTAACCAGCTGACTTGAGTATTTTTTATCAAGTTTACCGCTTAGCCTCACCAAGAGTAATGCAGCAACAACAATCACCCCACCAATCCATGGAGTCTGGGCTAAACCCACGCGAGTCACTGCCTGCCCCCCAAGAATTGACCCTAACGCAATTCCTACGTTAAATGCGGCAATATTCAAACCAGAAGCGACATCAACGGCATATGGTGTATATTCTTCCGCCTTTTGCACCACATAAACCTGTAGTCCTGGGACATTACCAAAGGCAAAAATACCCATAACCAGTAAGGTGATCAGTGCTGCAACACTGTGGTTGGCACTGAACTGGAAAACAAATAACAGACCGGCTAATGCAGTAAAGATAAAGCTCAAAGCAGGCACTGCACCATGGCGATCAGCCAGTTTCCCGCCCCAAATATTGCCAATCGCAACAGATACACCGTACGCCAGCAAAATCCAGCTTACGGCGGCAGCCGAGAACCCCGCTAGCTCTTGCATGACGGGTGCCAGGAAAGTAAACATGGTAAAGAAACCGCCGTATCCTAATGCAGTAATACCATAAATCAGCAATAAACGTGGGTGGGTCAGTACCTGCAATTGTTGTTTGATGTTGGCTGAAGCTTTATTAGGAATATTATTCGGCACCAAAATAGCACTGGCTATAATGGCCACAACACCAATCAGTGACACCGCCAGAAACGTTTCTCGCCAGCCGAAATGCTGCCCAATAAATGTCCCCAATGGAACCCCTGTCACCAGTGCCACCGTCAAGCCACCAAACATAATGGCAATAGCTGAGGCTGCTTTCTCTTTAGGTACCAGGCTGGTTGCGATAGTCGAGCCGATTGAGAAAAAGACCCCGTGAGCCAAGCCGGTTAATAGACGGGCGACAACCAATGATTCATAACCCGGTGATTGCCACGCTAATAAGTTACCTGACGTGAACAAAACCATGAGACCAATCAATAGCATTTTCCGAGGGATTCGCCCTGTTAATGCAGTCAGCACTGGAGCACCAATAGCCACCCCCAATGCATAAATTGAGACTAATAAACCCGCAGACGGAACAGAAACACCCAGCTGTTCGGCGATCGTCGGCACCAGCCCGACAATAACAAACTCCGTGGTACCAATAGCAAATGCACTGATGGTCAGTGCCAGTAAGGCGAGTGGCATTATCAACTCCAGAAAACAGTGATAAAAACAGGTCAATTTGATAGCGGCTATTATGGGCCTATGTTTAAATGACAAAAATGCTCAAAATATCAAAATATTTTTGCTGGAGTGGCAATAATGAAAGCAAACTCAGATGAACTGATTACCTTTGTGACCGTGGTGGAATGTGGCAGCTTCAGCCGTGCGGCAGAACAGCTTGAGCAAGCCAATTCGGTCGTAAGCCGAACAGTAAAAAAACTTGAGAATAAGTTAGGTGTCACTTTGCTTAATCGCACCACTCGGCAGATCAGCCTGACTCAGGAAGGTGAACATTATTTTCGGCGGGTACAAAATATTTTGCGGGAAATGGCGACAGCAGAAAATGAACTTCTGGATAATCAATTGAATCCTAGAGGATTACTTCGCATTGATGCCGCTACTCCAGTGGTACTACATATTATCGCGCCATTGATGGCTGAGTTTCGTCAGCGCTACCCTTTGGTGACTTTATCGTTGGTTTCGTCTGAAACATTCATCAATCTTATCGAGCGAAAAGTGGACATTGCTATCAGAGTGGGGACTTTACAGGACTCAACTTTGCGAGCCAGGAAACTGATGACCAGCTATCGCCATATTCTCGCCGCGCCAGCCTACTTGAAGCAGTATGGCACACCGCAAACAGCCGCAGATTTAAAGCATCATTTATGTTTGGGGTTTAATGATTTGCCCGCATTAAATCGCTGGCCTCTGGCGGGTGCTGATGGGCAACTTTATGAAATCAATTCAGATTTAACATCAAATAATGGAGAAACGCAGCGCCGCCTGTGTCTTGAGGGGAATGGTATTGCCTGCCTATCAGATTTTATGATCCAACACGATCTGCAACGTGGGGATTTGATACCGATACTACAAGAACACACGTTGCCGGTCGCAATGCCGATTAATGCCGTGTATTACAGTGACCAGGCTGTCAGTAATCGGCTGCGCTGTTTTATTGATTTTATCAATGAACGTCTAATATCGACGAGTCCGACAAAATAGAAACCACCTCCGGTGGGGGGCAGACTGCTGATAAAGTCAAATGAAGGGGAAGCGCCCCTAGGCACGGTCAACCTTTAACTAACTGAGTTATCAATAGCTTTGTCATTAACTTCAACCACCTCAAGCGAGGTGGCTTCATCAGTACTTAAACTAAAGTTAATCCCACTTTGGTGCTAAACCATCAGGGCTGACCAGCCGTTCGTCACGATCTAGCGTGGCGATCAGCGCCATATCTTCTGCGCTCAGATGTAAATCCTGAGCCAACAGATTGCTGGCTAAATTAGCCACTTTGGTTGAAGAAGGAATAACACTGTAGCCCAATTGCATCGCCCAGCTTAAAATGACCTGTGCAGGTGTCGCACCGTGCTGCTCAGCAATTTTCTTAATAACTGGCTCTGCTAATGCCTTGCCATAAGCCAGCGTCATATAAGAAGTGATTGAAATTCCATTTTCCTTCGCAAAATCAACAACTTTACGGTTTTGCAGTAATGGGGATAACTCGACTTGGTTAGTCGCTATGGCTTCAGCGCCTACCGCAGCTATAGCCTGCTTCATTAAATCAATGGTGAAATTAGAGATACCAATCTGACGGGTTAACCCCAATTCTTTGGCTTTCATCAACTCAGCCATAAATTCAGCAACAGGCACTTCATCATTTGGCGATGGCCAATGAATTAATGTCAGATCCACATAATCGGTTTTCAGCTTCTGCAAACTCTCTTGCAGGCTGGGAATTAATTTCCCTTGCGCTAAATTCGCAATCCAGATCTTAGTGGTGATGAATAGTTCGTCACGTTTAACACCGCTTTCTGCGATAGCCTGACCCACTGCGGCCTCATTTTCATATATCTGCGCTGTATCGATTGCACGATAGCCCAATGTTAATGCCTGGCTCACCGAATCAATAACAACTTGATCTTGGAGGCGAAAAGTTCCTAAACCGAATGCAGGTACGCTCATTGTAATTCCTCATTTTAAAGCGAGTTGATTTGTATCCTGGTTAATATGCTGTCGGGCAAAAAAACCATTGGTGTAAAAATCTGGCTGCCACCGGGAAGCAAGTAACTCAGCTTCCCGGTGAAAATCTGCAGTGATTATGCCAAGAGTTTTATTGCCAAAAAATGCCACATTCAACACAATACTTTTGATAAAAAATCAACAATGAGGAAATTAATGATGACTATGGCCAGCGACGGATCACCAATGATGTATTGATGCCACCAAAGGCAAAGTTATTGGTTTGGAAGAATTCAGTATCAATATAGCGCCCTTCCCCCATCAGATAATCCAGATCGCCGCAGGCAGGGTCTGGGTCTGTTAGATTAATGGTGGGGGCAAAGCGCCCGGCCCTCATCATCTCCAGACTCATCCAAGCTTCAAGCGCCCCGCAGGCTCCCAAGGTATGGCCGAAATAACTTTTCAGTGATGAAATTGGTGTCCGATTACCAAAAACAGCCGCTGTAGCCTGACTTTCTGCAATATCCCCGCGCTCAGTCGCCGTTCCATGGGCACTGATATATCCGATATCAGCAGCCGCCAGCCCCGCACTCAGCAAGGCTTTTTCAATACAAACTTGCATGGTTTCTTTTTGCGGCTGAGTAATATGGCTGGCATCGCAGTTAGTGTAAAAACCTATGATTTCACCATAAATAATGGCACCACGTGCTTGTGCATGCTCCAATTCTTCCAGAATCAGAGTGCCCGCGCCTTCACCAATAACCAAACCATCACGCTGACGATCAAAGGGCCGTGGTGATAACTTTGGTGAATCATTTAGCTGGCTGGTCGCAAACAATGTATCAAATACTGCCGCTTCAGAAGGGCACAGTTCCTCTGCCCCACCCGCAACCATCACCTTTTGGTAACCATGACGAATAGCCTCATAGGCATATCCGATTGCCTGACTACCGGAAGTACAAGCACTTGAGGTAGGGATAACTCGCCCACGCAAGCCAAAAAACAACCCAGTATTGACCGCGGCGGTATGGGGCATCATTTGTACATAGGTTGTACCAGTAATATTATTGGTATGCTTTTCAGTCAGCATGGTGGCAAATTCACTGACCGGCTTGGTGCTACCCGTTGAAGATCCATAGGCAATTCCCGTATCACCATTAGTTAGCACGCCTTCCCCAATCAGCCCCGCCTGCTCTAGCGCCAGCTCAGTCGCTCGGGTCGCCAACAGTGATACCCGCCCCATCGAGCGGATTCTCTTGCGGGTGTAGTGCGCCGGTATGACGAAATCATTAATCGGCGCGCCTAAATGCGTATTCAGCCCCTGATATTCCTCCCACTGCGGCATGTACTGCACCGCGTTTTCACCCGCATAAATTCGTGTCGAAATATCAGCCCAACTGCTACCGAAGGCGGTAACGCCACTCATGCCAGTAATCACAACTCGATTGGTGGCAACCATCCTGCTGCTCATACCATTCCTCCATTGATTGAAATCACCTGACGAGTCACGTAGCCGGCAATATCTGACATCAGATAACTGGCTAACCCAGCCACTTCTTCGGCCTCACCCATCCGTTTAAGGGGGATCATGCGCATCGCTCCTTCCAGAGCTATTGGCTCCATATTGATCATGCCGGTATCAATCAATCCAGGCGCAATGCAATTCACAGTAATTTTACGTTTCGCCAACTCCAGAGCCAGAGCCTTGCAAGCCCCGATAACCCCCGCTTTAGCCGCACTGTAATTCACCTGACCGCGATTCCCGACCACACCCGAAACGGAGGAAAGCGCAATAATTCGCCCACCTTTACGTAAGCCAATCATGGGCATCACACAGGGATGTAAGACGTTATAGAAACTGTCCAGATTGGTATGAATCACACCATCCCAATCCTCTTCCGTCAGTGCAGGGAAAGCGCCATCGCGGGTGATACCGGCATTGTTGACTACGCCGTAGTAGCCGCCATAAGTTGCGATATCTTGCTCCAGAACATCTTTGCACTGTTGCCTGGCACTAATATCAAAACCTATTAAGCGCCCTTCACCACCCGCATCAATAATCTGCCCCAGAGTCGCCTCAGCGCCAGCAACATCTCGGTGATAATGCACAGCCACTAAAAAACCATCTGCTGCCAGACGAAGTGCGATAGCTCGCCCGATCCCTTTACTGGCCCCAGTGACTAAAACAGAACGCTTCATGCGCCATTCCCTAATGTAAGTTTTTTTATTTCTTCGCCATCAGGCTGATATGTATTTAACCTGCCGCAAGCGACCTGCTTTCCTGCAATGCTGATACTGCACTCAAAACTGCCAATTTTTTCATCTTGTAAGATTAAATGAACACAGACCTGAAGCTCGCTGCCTGCCGGGAATACGAAAAGCTCACAACTGATAGCCCGCCCCCCCAGCAACATCCCGATAGTCGGTGGTGCTGCTTGTTGCAAACCGTGCCAGCCACGCCAGACGCCAATGGTTTGCGCCATTAATTCGACAGCAAACCAGTTGGGTAGACAGCCATCGGCATCAAGGAAAGGCGCGAGGACACTCTCTTGAGAAACAGTAACGCGACACTCGGCATTACTCTCCCCTACCGCATAAACTTTATCTAACATCACCATCGGTGATTGGTGTGGTAAGTAGTACTCAGCAGAATGCATCATCTGCCAGCCCCTAATATCAAGCACGCGTTGTTACCACCAAAAGCGAATGAGTTAGACAAAATAACCGGTGTCGTGAGCATTGCTGGCCCTGTGACCAAATTAATCCCGGCCAACGTTGCATCTCGAGAGCCTTGAGAAAAATCTTGTCTTGGTAGCGGCAAGGAATGATTCAGCATCAGCCAGCTTAGTGCCGCCTCGGTTGCCCCTGCGGCCCCCAAAGTATGTCCGGTAAGATGCTTAGTTGAACTACAGGGGGTCTGATGACCAAATACCCGATTCACGACCTGCGCTTCAACCTGATCATTTAAACGCGTCGCTGTCCCATGCAGATTAATGTACCCCACATCCACGGGCTGCAACCTGGCCTGACTTAATGCCATTTTGATGGCCTGCTCCGCCCCGCGCCCTTCAGGATGAGGAGCAGACATATGCCAGGCATCGGAGGACTCTCCAACCCCCAGTAGGGCGACAGGAGAAGGTTCGCGTGATAATAAAATCAATGCTGCCGCCTCACCAACGTTGATCCCTTTACGTTCTGCGGCAAAAGGAATACAGCGATCAGCCGACAATGATTCAAGGCTATGGAAGCCGTTGATGGGCATGCGGCACAAACTATCTGCGCCACCGACTATCGCTGCATCGACCATTCCTGATTCTATCAGACGTTTACCACTAATAATCGCCCGCACGCTGGAAGAACAAGCTGTGGACACGGTATAATTCGGGCCGGTTAAACCTAAATAGCGAGTGAGGAAGATGCTGGGATCACCTAACTCTTGCTGTTGGTAATGGTATCCCGCAGGAAACTCACCAGAACTGGGTTGATACTCCCTGACCGCCTGTTCCCCTTCGAAAATACCGGAAGTGCTGGTTCCCATAATCACGGCAACTCGTGATGCACCATAGCGGGCGATACACGCGATAATCTCAGGTTGAATTTGCGACAAGGCGGCCATTAATAGACGGTTGTTACGGCTATTGTGTGGCGCAAATTGTTCCGGCAATGGGGGTAACTCAGCATCAACTGCTCCCAACCAGATAGGCGAATCATCCAAGAGCCAACCCCGTTGGGGTGCCATTCCAGGGGCCAGTCCGGCACAGAGATTATCTCTCACTTCAGATAATGAATGACCCAGAGCATTGACCATCCCGACGGCGGAGAAATAGACCATCGTCGCTAGCCCTCCACATTTTGGATAGTAATACGATAGTGAAACACAAACTGCTCGATAGCTATTGGCTTACGGATGCCGCCCGACATTTGATAGCTAATCTCTGTCACTACCTGGCCTTTGTCGTCATATAATCTGCGTTTATCTTTTTCATCCACCAGCCGCCAATTTGTGGGTAATAGCGCAAACCATGATGCAGTGGGCCAATAACTCAGCATAATATCGGCAAGAACTTGATTAGCGGGGGGTAAACCAACAATCTTCATTGTTTGTTCTAAATGAATCCCCTGCTTGTCATAGGCAACTTTAAACAAGCGGATACCCAGAGGGGACAACCCAACCAAGGTTAATCGCTGCCCGTCAGCATGAAGGAGCACTAATAATGACTGCTGTTTCCCCTGTGCTGTTGCAGTCAATAACTGCTGCTGATTAATCGGCTCGGCTATCATCGGTTGTGGCAAATCAACCCGCACCCCGGGTTTAAGCCAGGCTTTAGGCTGTGTTTGGTCCGGTGAGCTTACACACCCCACAATCAACAAAACTAAAACCACTAATATTCCACCCCGTTTATCGATCACAGACGCTCTCCTTTTGGCTTGGCTAGCGCTAAAGGCGCTAATAAAAAGGCGGTAAATACACCACTGCTCAGCACAATGCCAAAGCTACTGATAGCTTGGGTATGACTGAATACCAACATGCCAAAGGTCAATTGAGTGGTAAATACGGCCATAAAAATGGCAAACATTGACGTACTGGGTGTCCCACGGGGGTTGGTGAAGAACAGGGTATAATTGATGCCAATACCCAACACCAATATCAATGCTAATAAAGAGAAGAGATTCAATGAATGGCCGGTAAGAGAAAGCACTGCTAGCCCCATTCCTAATGAAAGGAATGTGGGGGTGACACAGTACAAACCGCGACTGAGGCCAAATCGCCAACAATAGACCACAGCAATAACAACCACTGAAATCAGTAACAGCCATGATAAATAAGCGCGATAAAGAGAGAATAGCGCGTTGAATTCAGTTTTCCTGTCAACCCAACTCACCCCTGGTACTGACTCGGCCAACTGCTGTAATGCGGCAGGATTACTGACACTACTTACAGGGAGCAACATCGCTGTTCGCCCATCAGGTAATGAGAGCCAAAGTAACCGCCACCCTTCACTCACCACAGAGTCAAGCCATTGAAGTGGAGTCACCCACACTGTCGAGCTACCTTTTGCGGGTAATTCAGGCAAAGAAACACTCACACCCGCTTGTTGCAGTTTCTCGATAATTGCAGGGGTTGTTTGCTTAAGTAGGGCTAGATTTTGTTGTTGTCTAAGGAGTGAAGGCAATGGCAATAGCCGATAATTTTCAATCCATCCTGCTTTTTGAGCCTGTGACAGATAAGGTGAAAATTGCTCTAAGCGTTGCAATGCCTGTTCAGCATTATCACCATAAACAACAAACCATTTTTGGTCATTGTGCTGCCCCGTAAGCGCAGCAATACGCTGTTCCTGTTGTTGGAACTCAGGCGGCATGGCCTGTAATTCGCTGATATCATCATTCACTTGTAATGTAGCTAACCCGATGATAGTAAAAATAATAATTAAGATAGGCAAACCCAGTCGTAGCACTCGATTATATTGCCAACTCTTTAGCCACAGATGAATCAGTTTTAAGCTCGGTACTGGGCGAACTGGTAAGCGTTTAGCTAATATCGGATACCAGCACATCACTGTGATGCAAGCAGCAGTCAGACCTGCGGAAGCAAAAACAGCCAATTGCTGTAATCCGGGGAAAGGTGCAATAAGTAAAATCAGATAAGCTATCACGGTGGTCAATAGTGCCATTGACAGTGCCGGGAACAGTTTCGTCAAACTCGCCAACGGCGTCGTCTGACCGCCATGCGCCATACGGTCAGTCAAATAGTAAAGGGTATAATCCGCTGAAATACCGATGATACTGGCACTCAATACCAGTGTCATCACGTGGACTTCGCCAAAGATAAGTAACGTGGCAACCGCCCCAGCTAACGCCCCGATGGTTATCGAGAGAAGACATAAACCCAGTGGTAATAATGATTTAAACATGAGAAGGATCAGCAGGAATACACCGGCGACTGATATCAAACCAATAGTCGAAATATCACTTTCAGCCTGCTGACTGGCATAATTACTGTAAAAAATAGTGCCACGTTCCAATACTTCAGCACCAGGCCACCGTTGCTGAAGTTGTTGCTTTAATTCAGCCAATGAATCAACAGTGCTACGCGCACTGGCCATATCATAAGATGAAGCGCGCAATTCTCCGTGAATCAAATACCATTGGCGGCCATGACTATCTTTAGCCACCAGCCAGCCCTTATTTAAGCTTAATGTGCCGCTATTTTGTTGTTGTGCAAGCTGTGAGCCACGAACCAGTAGCAAGGGGTCATGCTTTAATTCTTTACCGCTCACCCCAGCAAATGCCGAATAAGTTTGCCCAAGTATCCATTGTGCTTGAGCATCGCCACCATGGCTTAAACGCAGGCGTGTCGCATCATCCAGCAATACATTGCGGTGCTGAAAGAAAAAAACGCCCCATTCCTGCTGCCGCTGAGCCGTCATTTCACCACTGACTTGATGTAACGCTGGCATTTTTTGTAACTGCTGTAACCACCAGTTCACTGGAGCCAATGTGTCATTCTCAGGGCTGACCAACCATACTAATTGACGATCAAGGCGTTGGTTAAACCCCTCAGTCAGCTCAGCAGGAACCCCGGCCAGTTCTTGTTTAGGCAATAAAGCCAGAACACTGCTATTAATCTGACTACGAGGGATTAGCCAGAGCAATGTTGCCAGCAATAGCAGACAAACAAGTAACCAGCCGATAGCCAGTTTTCGATGGCAATCAGTGCGCAAAAAGCTGCTGTTCGGCATGGCTCAGTGTCTTAGGTTCAGTTAATTGGTTGAAAAAACGGATATGGGTTCCATCTCCCTGCATGTCTTCTATATCAATAGTTTCCAGAAAATATTGACCATGCAATGTGATGGATTTAAATAACTTATCTAATGGCGTCGTTTTCGGGGTGAGCACTAATACCCAACGGTCTTGAGGCCTGTCAGTAAAAGTTAACGTAAAGTTTTGCTCCAGAACTGATGTGTCAGCATGGAATAATGCAGTTAATAAATGATTGAACTGGAACATTTGGGGATTACTGTCCGCAGTAATCACTTGTGAAGGCTGGCCGTCCATGGTTTGCACCATCCGCTTGTCATCCAACAACAGTGTCAGAACAAAAGGTTTCTGTTGTGACCACCAAAGCCCTTTCTCGCGAGAAATGAGTAGACTACCACTTGATTTTAAAGGTTTATCCATACCACTAATGCTACGTTGCTGTTCAAATTCGGCACGCAGTACCGGTTGTTCACCGAATCGCTGTTGCAGTGATGTCAGTGTGACTGCATGGGTAGTGAGGCTTAGACAAAGTAGTATGGCTGCCAGAATAGACTTCATAGGGTAATACCCATTTTCTCTAGCAACACTGCGGGCGAAACAAAATTCATTTCTTTTGTTGATGCATTAACTGCTACCTGAATGGTATATCCCGTAGTCATGCGCTTGCCGCTGGCGGCATCATAAATCTGGTAACCAATACGTAAACGATTTTCATATTCTTCGATGGAAGCACAAATATGAATACGCTGCTCAAATTCAAGCGGTGCAATGTATTTCACTCGCGTGTCGACTATCGGCCACACATAGCCTGAAGCCTGCATCTCCCGGTAGCCGTAATCAATTTGATTCAGTAATGCCTCTCGAGCAATTTCAAAATAACGGAAATAATTGCCGTGCCAAACTACCCCCATAGGATCGATATCATGGAAAGGGATGTTATGGACTATCCGGGTAGTAAAACGCGGGTCATCGGGTAAATTCATTTCACAAATTTCCTTGGTTTGGCTTCCCATCATTTAGATGCCAGAAGTCATAAAAATTAAACCAATCGAGTGGTGCTAATAGAGCGTAATGCTCCAAACGGGCTGCATAGCTATCCGCGGCGTTTTGCAAAGCAGATTGCCGGGTCGCTCGCGGTAATATCAGCGGATCAGCGAAAGGCTCAAAATAAACATGTAATTTTGCCGAACGCTCCGAGCCAATAACACCCGATGCCACCAT
The DNA here is from genome assembly GCF_048323875.1 of Yersinia sp. LJYL362. Lineage (NCBI taxonomy): Bacteria > Pseudomonadati > Pseudomonadota > Gammaproteobacteria > Enterobacterales > Yersiniaceae > Yersinia > Yersinia sp. LJYL362. Next base: position 8,587 of record NZ_JBLWEX010000243.1, on the reverse strand, counting down.
CGATTTCGCTTGTCTGGACAGTTTTAAACCAAACATCAGAAACACAGGGCAACGCAGTGCAGCAGCCAAAGCAAAAGGCCCGACAGGGAAAGGAGCGGGGTGCCCTAAAAATGAACTCCAAATAACCCTTGGTTGGTTGTCTCGCTGATAAGGGCTAACAGAGGTACGATCCCCGACAATGGCCACCCATTCCCCTTCATCCAACTTTTGACGCAATAAGATGGCGGTATCAGGCCCAATGGCGGTAACCTGAATAAGGTTAATCAGAGCATGCGGGTTAATTTCTTTCATCACCTGATTAAAACGAGCTGCATGGTGAGTGAAAACCAATGCGTTGACCTTTACACCAACAGATAACTCAGCCAAAGCGCGACAAGACTCGATATCCCCTAAGTGGGATGCCAAAATGAGTGATCCTTGACGGGTGGCTATTTGTGCTTCACAGCGCTCACGCCCGACCAAAACCACATCTTTCCCAACCACTAAATCCCCTTGCCAGCTAGCCAATTTATCAAGCATGGATTCACCAAATCGCATGAAATGACGAAAGCTATTTAAAGATTCAGGTAAGGGATGATTTTGCTGTTTGGCGTAACTCACTAGCCGCTGTAAATAGAGAATTGAAGCTTTGCGTTGACGACGGCCTGTGAGCCAAAAATAACTGATAACCGGGTATAGCATCAGATTGAAAGCCGTCCGCCCCAGAACCTTGTAACTGCGTAGCATCAAACGCATGCCCCATAAGCCACTGCGTTCTTTAGTTTGAGACCAATGATTTTCGGGCTTTCGCAGATGACGCTGAAGTAAGGTAGGTATGCGTGGCAACATGCCAAAGAATAAACGAGTATGCATCCAGGAAATACGCAGATTGTCATGTAACGCATCAAAATGCGAAATACCATTTTCAGGATAAGTGACCCTTGTTGGCAAGAAGCGGCTTTCCGTACCCTGCCAATATAATTTGACCATCACTTCTGTATCAAAATCCATCCGCACACCCAATGAATGCTGGGCAGCCACAGCCAGTGTTTCAGCGATCGGATAGACACGAAAACCACACATACTGTCTTTTAGCGACAGCGATAATGTTTCGATCCATACCCAGAAGTGAGTGATATAGCGGCCATAAAGTCGGGCTTTTGGTACTGATTTATCGTAAATCGGCCTCCCTGAAATGAGACAATGAGGATGTTTTTCCGCCTCAGCCAACAGAGTCGGAATATCCGACAACTGGTGCTGGCCATCAGCATCGACTTGTAATCCATGGCTATAGCCATGTTTTTGGGCCACGGCTAATCCATTCAGTACCGCCTGACCCTTCCCCCTATTTTCAGGGTGTGTTACTAGTACAACCCAAGGATATTCCGCCGCTAAACGCGTTAGTTCGTTTGCAGTACCAGCATCACTACCATCATCTATTATCAGGCAAGGGAGTTGATGTTTAGCCAACTTCGATAATACGCCCGCCATGGTTCCACCATGATTGAAACAAGGTATCACCAGGCACGGAGCGAAAGAGGTTACTGACATAGAGAGATCTTTCCGCTGCTGGCCGTTACTTCCCCATGAACAAGGTATTTGAATATCAGCTTATGTTCCGTTCGCACCCAATTAAGCACTAAGGTCACTTTATCTTCAGGCATCAGTGGTCGCTGAAATTTTACAACATCAATACTCTTCACCGTAGGTAACTCACCTAGCAACTGATTAGCATAGTGCATAACCCAATTAATTTGTGCCACACCAGGTAGTATCGGACAATCGGGAAAATGACCACTAAACCACTTTAATTCAGCAGGCAATGCAAGACTGATATTTGCGAGGTGATTGCCCGTTATTGTTTGAGCGATAACAATAGGGAACATCATAAGAACAGCTCCTGTAGCAGCGCATAATCGCGCTTTCCTTGCAAATTAACAGGCATAACATCAACCACTCGCAAACGACGAGGAAGAGAGACAGGTTCAAGCCAATTCCGTAAGCTGCTTCGCAAATTTTGAGTAAAAGAACCTAGTGTTACCATTGAAAGCTGCTGCTTGCCATAATCTGTCAACACCACAACCGCAGCAATACTCACTCTTTCGTTTTGGGTTAAAACCAATACCGTAGCTTCGGCAATATCAGGAAGTGATATTAGGCGCAGTTCAATCTCCGTCAGAGAAACACGTTTCTCTTCTATTTTTACGATTCGATCTTTACGCCCTGCCAGATAAAAACTCTGCCCATCATCAGATAATTCAATAATATCACTCATTGCCATACCTGTAGATTCAGGTATCAAAGCAGAGTAAACAGTAAAAGTATTATCACTATTAATAGTTAGCGTTACCCCTGAGAAAAACTGCCAGGGTTGCAGTTGCGCTAGCTGTTGGCGATAAGCAATCAGACCTGTTTCCGTCGCCCCATAAATCTCTGTCGGCAACGTACCCAAGGTTTTCAGAGTAGCTTGAGCATCATGAAAATTGAGCGGCCCGCCAGCAGAAAAAATCTGCTGACACGGTATAGGAGCCAATTTCGTATCTATACGTTTTAGAAACGCGGGGCTACTAATAAATATGAGCGAGAAAAATTCAGAAAGTTGCTGAAGTTGTTCATGGTAACCAATCAACTCGGCCTGAAAGGGTATGCCTAGCGAAAGGGGTAAAAAGAGTCGAAAAGTCAGCCCATATAAGTGTTGATGAGAAACCGAAGCAACAATCAATGGGTTGCTCTTTTTGTCAAAATACCGACCCCATTTTTCCGCCAACCAATGGCTTTCAGTGTCCAGACTGGCAATAGATTTGACCACTGCTTTAGGTGCGCCTGTAGAACCCGAGGTGAAAAGGATCAAAGAAGCATCACAAGACCAATCAGGAAGTGGATGACAAATAGTATCAACTGGGGCATGGTCAGCCACCATTACAGTCGGGCAATTAAGATTCAGCAACTGGTCAGTCAGCATGCCATCAAATTGATGCAATTGTTCCTTAAGAACCGCCTCACGCGCATGACCGAAAATAATCGGTGTTTTTTTACAATATAGCGTGGCGAGCAATGCGACAGTAAACCAATAGCTATTTTCAAAACACAATGCCCAGCGGCTTGTGGATAAAGTGGTTATTCTCTCCACAAGATAAGTAACATCACACCTTAGTTGGCGCAAAGTTACCTTCTTCGCGCCAAATAGAGTGATAATCAAGGCATCATCTCTAGAATGATCCAACCAATTAGCCATAGGCAAATTCACGGCTGTTGAACCCTTTTCCTGATTATCCATTCCATACCCATCAAAGAACCCATCAATAAATAGCTCAAGCCACCGTTATATAAGGCCCATAAGTGCATATCGCCGTACAAACAAGTAGCCAAAGCAATGGTGCCATTCATTGCAAAAAATACGCACCATACTTGTGTCACCTTTCGGGTATAAACCACGCCTTGGGGCGACAATTCAGGCTCAGTCAATCTTGCCAATCTTTCAATTATGGGAGGAGGGCGAAACAAAGAGCAGGTAAATAGCGCCAGTAAAAAGATATTGACTATTACAGGATAAAACAGCAACCACTGGGCTTTTCCTAAGCCCCAACTTGCCAAAGATAGAACCATACCGGCAAGTGCAAGCACTTTACCTAGCCAGAGTTGTTGTTTAATTTTGCTGCGTACAACAAAGAGGCGCAATATAAACATCAATAGCAGTATTGGGGCTAACACATGTAATCCCCAGCGATCTAAGCCGAACCAGACCGCCAGTGGGTAGGCTATAAATGCAATAACGGTGAAGACTTTAAGCAAAACAGTCAGGTGACCAATGAATAAATTACTCTGATTATCTGTCACCTGATTTCACCATTTATGGCTTGGCGTTCAATAAATTATCGACTGCATCAACAATATCTTGAACAGTTCGAACTGATTTGAACATTTCCGGCATTATTTTTTTCCCGGTAGCTTTCTGCAAATGCACAACCAGATCGACTGCGTCAATACTGTCTAACTCTAATTCTTCATATAACTTTGATTCTGGCTTAATATCAGATTCATTAATATCAAAAAGCTTAACCAAAAGCGATGTAACCTGATGATAAATTTCTTGTTTTTCCATTGTTACAATATCCTGTTAGTTACGCTGTTCAGAAATAAATTTCGCGAGCGTTTCTACCGAATAAAAGTGCTTGCGCATATCTTCACTCTCCGCAGAGAGCACGACGCTATATTTGTTTTTGAGTGCTAATCCAAGTTCCAGAGCATCAATCGAATCTAAACCTAAACCATCACCAAATAATGCAGCCTGTGAATCAATATCATCCACCGACATCCCTTCCAGATTTAGGGCATCAATAATTAGCAGTTTGATCTCACTACTCAATAATTCCATTAACTCTTTCTCTTAGATTCAGGCATTAATGCACAGGTTAGATGCTTAGTCAGTCGCCTTGCAGCAAGCGCTAGCGATAAATCACTATCATTGATAAATTCATTACTATTGATTTTATTTTGAACAATAATATTAAATTGAGGCTTTACCGGCGGAATATTATACCATTTAAGTTCTTTCGTCAGCATTGGAGGATTACAATCTATATAAACAATACGGATATCGCATCCGCTATTCAATGCAATATTCGCGGCCCCTCGTTGTAAACTCAGTTCACAACCTGCGGTTGTTCTCGTTCCTTCAGGGAATATAAGGATACTACCCCCCTTGGCTAATCGAGCTTTGCAGTGTATTAATAACTTATCTGACTCAGTATTAACCAAATAACCCGCAGACTTAATAACACCTGCAACAAATATATTACTTAACAATGCATCCTTGACAATACAATCACACCTTGGCATATGTGCAGCTAGCAACACATAATCTAATAAGCTTGGATGGTTAGCAACAATCAAACACCCTGCGTCTTCAGAGAACAGCTCATTATTTTCTATTTGATAATCGAAAACACCGAGAAATCTGGCTATACGTAGAAACAGCTGAAAACTATAACGAATACTTTGCTGTGTGATCTGATTTCTGGTTGTTTCCGAGCGTATAATCAAGCGTAAGGCGGAAAACCATACAAGGGATAATAACAGCCCTCCTAAGCCAAAAAGCATGAAGCAAAAAGCGGTTGCAACAACTCGCCACAAACGATTTAGCAAGGAAGAATGCTGGGGTGCAGTTTGAACTACAAGAGAACTATCCATCACTGGCTCCAGTGCCAATTGTTTTGCTGACCTTGTATTACGAAAGAAGAATTTTTATTCAACCAATTATGCAAGAAAGTAAGTCCCTGCGGAAATTCCGAATTAACACTATTGATGCTAGAAATACTTTCACACCGTAAATCATCGCCAGCAGTTAACAATAATGCTAACGCATAGGGTAACCCTATCGGAGACGTCTGAGAATGATAAAAATCAGGTAGAACTCCATCAAAATCGACTAATAGCACCCGCTCAGCGCCACAAGCGAGCATCCCCATAGCTTCGAGGATACCTTGTTGAAAACTGTCTATTCCTGCTGCAAGTGACGTTACAGGCAATGTATCGTTTGCAGTGATAGTTAACCATCCAGATGCCGTATTGTGAACTGACATGGCAAAATCGGTTGGAGAAATGCTCTGCTGCTGCTGGAGGCATTGTAGTATCTTGTAAGTACGTTCCAACTCTCCATGGCGGCTGGTAAATATTGCCATATCTGCAGTTTCTGCCCCTAACAATGAAAGCCCTGCTTCAACTGCTAACCGGCTACCGGTACTCATCCTTCTGGCGGACATCATAGGTATATGCGATGACTTAGGTAGATCCCCTTGCCATACAGTGTTATTTTCACCATTTTTCGCCCAAGCAAGCCACTGCTCACGAACTCCCATACCTGGAGCTAAAGCACACCAATTCAGTATATTCAGCGAATGAGCCACGATCTCCAGACATCCCAAGTAGCAAGCAGTAAAGCGAGACAATTTATTCTATTTCCAGGTAAAAAGCATTTAAAAATTTGATTATTCTGCTTTTGTTTAAGAATCACTTATATTCATACTTTGAATGTGATTAAAAACCCAAAATGAAATATTCATATATCGGCATACTTTTAATAATCTTTAGATAAATCCCAAACTAATTTATATTTACGTGAAGAAAATCAACAAATATGAATAACAACATTTAGATTACATTTATGTAAAATAAAAGCAATGTAAGAATATTTGTGTATTTGAATGAGTCAGAGTATTTTATCCTTGCTATACAGCATGCTGCGTTATTCCTCTCATGGACTAACATGAAAATTATTAATTAATTGGATCATTATGAAACTATTAAAAACGCTTTTAATCGGGCTTGTATCTCTTGCATTTATTACTGGGTGCTCCAGTACCACGCCAATACAAAATGTAAGCCAAACAGTAATTGGCAATCATACTACTGCTGAAATACAAAAAGCGATTATGGCCGGAGGGGTAAAACGAGGCTGGATAATGACTCCTGCCTCTGACGGTGTGATTAATGGAAAATTAATAAATCGCGACCATGCGGTTGAAATCCAAATCACATATAGTGCTAATAATTATCAAGTGAAATATATTGGCAGCACTAATATGGATACTAAGAATGGGAAGATACATTCAAAATACAATCGCTGGATTGCTAATTTGAACAAAGATATTCAGATCCAGCTCAGTCAACCTTCACTATAACATCATAAATAACAATAAGTTATTATAAAAACTCACCATTCAAAGAGAATCACACTGAATGGTGAGATATTACTTGGATTACGAGGACGTCAGCTTGCGCTACGGATATGACAAGGATCAAATCACTGCTTTGGCGGCAATAACTGAAGCTCAAAAAATAGCTTTTGCCCCCATGCTATTTCAAGCTGCACTTAACCTGAGGGAATCAGGAATTTTAGCCGCGTTAGATAGCTCAGGTAAGAACGGAATAACATTGGATGAGATTGAAGGCTATTGTTCGCTCAGCCGATACGCCATCAGTATCTTATTGGACATGGGACTGAGTGGCCACATTCTCTACCAGCAGGGAAAACATTTTCATCTGGGCAAGATTGGTCATTACTTACTACATGACCAAATGACCCGTGTAAATATGGATTTCACACGAGACGTTTGTTACCAAGGATTATTCAGTTTAAAAGAATCCCTGGAGACAGGCAAACCAGCAGGATTATCTGTATTTGGTGAATGGCCAACAATTTATCCAGCATTGAGTGAATTGCCCAGCGCAGCCCGCGAGAGCTGGTTTGCCTTTGATCACTTCTATTCAGATAATGCCTTTCAACTTGCTCTAAAGACAATCTTTGATCTTGAACCTAAACATATATATGACATCGGCGCTAATACAGGAAAATGGGCCCTACAATGTGTCGCCTATGATCCTGATGTAAAAATAACCCTATTGGACTTGCCACAGCAAATAGCTTTAGCCAGTGAGAATGTCAAAAACAAAGGTTATAGCGATCGTATTAGTTCATATCCCGTAGATCTGTTATTGGCAGATAAATTACCTGGGGAAGCCGATGTTTGGTGGATGAGCCAGTTTCTAGACTGCTTCAGTGAAGAAAGAATTATCCATATTCTCAAGCTTATTCATCGTGCGATGAAACCAGATAGTTATGTATGTATTATGGAGATATTCTGGGATAGGCAACAATTCGAAGCCGGCGCATTTAGCTTAAATGCCTCATCTCTTTATTTTACATGTATGGCTAACGGCAATAGCCGTTTTTATCACTCAGATACATTTTACCAGTGCTTATCAGCTGCTGGGTTATATGTTGAGGAAGATATTGATGGTCTTGGCATTGGTCATACGTTATTAGTCTGCCGTAAAGAATCAGCTTAGTACGAAGCCCTCAGATTGGGGGCTTATACACCCCCCATTCCTATCCCCTGCTTTAATCACACTTAGCCACCAAGGCTTTTCATTCGCTATGGGCTGTGGGCTGTGGGCTGTGGACTGTGGTCTGTTAAATTACGAACATAATTAACTAAGAGATATCTGCCTACGAGTAGGAGTATTACCGCATGACTCGATTAAGAGATAGGTTATTGGGGGATAGATTTAGTCGACTAAAAATAGATAGAAGTTAAAATGCAAAAAACCCCTGAATCGATGATTCAGGGGTTTTGCAATAAGTGGCGGAACGGACGGGGCTCGAACCCGCGACCCCCTGCGTGACAGGCAGGTATTCTAACCAACTGAACTACCGCTCCACCGATTCTTTTACGTGTATCTTCCTGATACCCATCCTTTACAGGACCAGCGCTCCTCGCTGTGCAAAACCGCTCATGGCGATTTTGTCAGTTACCAGATGTCATTCTGATAACTCGTGTTTGATGCCTGGCAGTGTCCTACTCTCGCATGGGGAGACCCCACACTACCATCGGCGCTACGGCGTTTCACTTCTGAGTTCGGCATGGGTTCAGGTGGTGCCACCGCGCTATGGCCGCCAGGCAAATTCTGTTTCAATTAACTCGCTCGGTATTTCTACCCAGCCAGCCAATCCAATCTCGGAACTTCGCTGAAAATATCTATCTCTCAAATCCAAAACACCTTCGGTGTTGTAAGGTTAAGCCTCACGGATCATTAGTACTGGTTAGCT
>NZ_JBLWEX010000242.1:0-20754 GCF_048323875.1 Yersinia sp. LJYL362 | reverse complement strand
GAGTTCGGGATATGTTGCAGTTCATACTCCGACGTTTGGGGTTAGTTATCCCAACGTTTATCGGCATTACTTTGCTGACCTTTGCTTTTGTTCATATGATCCCGGGCGACCCGGTGACCATCATGGCTGGGGAACGCGGTATCTCCACCGAGCGTCATGCTCAAATCATGGCGGAAATGGGGCTGGATAAGCCTCTTTATCAACAATACTTCCATTATGTGAATGGCGTATTACATGGCGATCTCGGCATTTCGCTGAAAAGCCGAATTGCTGTCTGGGAAGAGTTTGTTCCCCGCTTTAAAGCGACACTGGAACTTGGGATCTGCGCGATGCTGTTTGCTATCGCGGTGGGTATCCCCGTCGGTGTGCTGGCAGCCGTCAAACGCGGTTCAATATTCGACCACACTGCCGTTGGGATCTCCCTAACCGGCTACTCGATGCCTATCTTCTGGTGGGGCATCATGCTGATCATGCTGGTTTCGGTGCAATGGAACCTAACCCCGGTCTCGGGGCGTGTCAGCGATACCGTATTCCTCGACGATAGCTTGCCGCTGACCGGCTTTATGCTGATAGATACCTTAGTTTGGGGTGAGCCGGGTGACTTCAAAGATGCTGTGATGCATATGATTTTGCCAGCGATTGTATTAGGCACCATTCCTCTCGCCGTTATCGTGCGTATGACCCGTTCTTCCATGCTGGAAGTGTTGGGCGAGGATTATATCCGTACCGCGCGCGCCAAAGGTTTGAGTCGGATGCGAGTGATTGTGGTCCATGCCTTGCGCAATGCCTTATTGCCGGTGGTTACCGTGATTGGTTTGCAGGTTGGCACCATGCTGGCGGGTGCGATTTTGACGGAAACCATCTTCTCCTGGCCGGGATTAGGGCGCTGGTTGATGGATGCTTTGCAACGCCGAGATTACCCGGTGGTACAGGGTGGGGTGTTGCTGGTCGCGATCATGATTATTTTAGTTAACTTGCTGGTAGATGTGCTCTATGGCGTAGTTAACCCGCGTATTCGTCACAAGAAATAAGGGGCGCAGAATGTCTCAACTTACTGAGTCTACAGTAAAAAGTGCGCCGAAACCGATGACTCCTTTGCAGGAGTTTTGGCACTATTTCAAGCGCAATAAAGGGGCTGTAATCGGCCTGTTTTACATCATTATTATGCTAATAATTGCCGCAGGTGCTACCTGGCTTGCCCCACACGGGCCAGCAGAGCAATTTCGCGATGCATTGCTAAAGCCCCCAGTTTGGGAAGCAGGCGGTAGCTGGAAATTTATTCTCGGCACCGATGATGTGGGCCGCGATGTCTTGTCCCGCCTGATGTACGGTGCTCGCCTCTCGCTGTTGGTGGGTTGTCTGGTGGTGGTTCTGTCGCTGGTGATGGGTGTAGTTTTCGGTTTACTGGCCGGTTATTTCGGTGGGATTGTCGATGCCATCATCATGCGTGTGGTCGATATCATGCTGGCACTGCCAAGCCTGTTGCTGGCACTGGTGTTGGTGGCGGTATTCGGCCCTTCAATTGTGAATGCCTCGTTGGCGCTAACCTTTGTCGCCTTGCCGCACTACGTGCGATTGACGCGAGCCGCCGTGCTGGTTGAGGTGAATCGCGACTACGTCACGGCCTCAAGAGTGGCCGGTGCGGGTGCGATGCGCCAAATGTTTATCAATATTTTGCCAAACTGCCTCGCGCCGTTGATCGTGCAGGCTTCTCTCGGCTTCTCTAACGCCATTCTGGATATGGCGGCTCTCGGCTTCCTCGGCATGGGGGCACAACCGCCAACACCAGAGTGGGGCACCATGCTCTCTGATGTGTTGCAGTTTGCCCAAAGCGCCTGGTGGGTCGTGACCTTCCCCGGTGTGGCGATTCTGCTGACGGTTCTGGCGTTTAACCTGATGGGGGACGGCCTGCGTGATGCTCTCGACCCCAAACTCAAGCAGTAACAGAGGTAGAGAGAGATGGCACTTTTAAATGTAGATAAATTGTCGGTGCATTTCGGTGACGAAGGTGCGCCGTTCAAAGCCGTAGACCGTATCAGTTACAGCATTGAGCAAGGTCAGGTGGTCGGAATTGTCGGTGAATCTGGCTCTGGTAAATCAGTCAGTTCATTGGCAATCATGGGGCTGATTGATTACCCCGGAAAAGTGATGGCCGATAAGCTGGAGTTTAATGGCCGCGATCTGACCAAAATTTCTGAAAAAGAGCGACGTCAATTAGTGGGCGCGGAAGTGGCGATGATCTTCCAAGACCCGATGACCAGCCTTAACCCGTGCTATACCGTCGGTTTCCAGATAATGGAAGCGCTGAAGGTACATCAGGGCGGCAATCGTAAAACGCGTCATCAGCGGGCTGTGGATTTGCTGACATTGGTGGGTATTCCTGACCCGGCGTCGCGTTTGGATGTGTATCCGCACCAGCTTTCCGGTGGGATGAGCCAGCGCGTGATGATTGCTATGGCCATTGCGTGTAAGCCAAAACTGCTGATCGCTGATGAACCAACAACCGCACTGGATGTGACCATTCAGGCGCAAATTATTGAGTTACTGCTGGAATTACAACAGCGCGAAAATATGGCGCTGCTGCTGATTACGCATGACCTGGCACTGGTCGCTGAGGCGGCTCATCATATTATTGTGATGTATGCCGGTCAGGTGGTGGAAACCGGTAAATCGTCGGAAATCTTCCGTGCGCCACGCCATCCATACACTCAGGCGTTGTTGCGGGCGTTACCGGAGTTTGCACAGGATAAAGCGCGGTTGGCATCATTACCGGGTGTGGTTCCGGGTAAATATGACCGCCCTGAAGGCTGCCTGCTTAACCCGCGTTGTCCGTATGCCAATGATCGCTGCCGCCGTGAAGAACCTGAACTGTTGGGACCAGCGGGGCGTCAGGTTAAATGCCATACACCGCTTGATGATGCGGGGAGGCCGACCCTATGAGTCAACCTACTGATATGAAAAATGAATCACAGGCAACCAAGCCACTGTTACAAGCCATTGATTTAAAAAAATACTATCCGGTCAAAAAAGGGTTATTTGCGCCGGAACGTCTGGTTAAAGCTCTGGATGGTGTTTCATTCACTTTAGAGCGCGGCAAAACATTGGCGGTGGTTGGCGAATCGGGTTGTGGGAAATCCACTCTCGGCCGCTTACTGACCATGATAGAAATCCCAACTGGTGGTGAACTTTACTATCAAGGTCAGGATTTGCTCAAGCCAGATGAAAGTGCTGAGAAGCTGCGGCGGCAGAAAATCCAGATTGTGTTCCAGAACCCTTATGGTTCATTGAACCCGCGTAAGAAAGTGGGGCAGATCCTGGAAGAACCGCTGCAAATCAATACCAAACTTAGCAGCAAAGAGCGCCGCGAAAAAACATTGGCGATGATGGCGAAAGTCGGCCTGAAAACCGAGCATTATGACCGTTATCCGCATATGTTCTCTGGTGGTCAGCGCCAGCGTATCGCCATTGCGCGCGGGTTGATGTTGAACCCGGATGTGGTAATTGCCGATGAACCGGTTTCTGCACTGGATGTGTCAGTGCGGGCACAGGTATTGAATCTGATGATGGATTTACAGCAAGAACTGGGGCTGTCGTATGTCTTTATCTCCCATGACTTGTCAGTGGTTGAACATATTGCCGATGAAGTGATGGTGATGTATCTGGGCCGTTGTGTTGAAAAAGGCAGCAAAGAGGCCATTTTCAATAATCCGCGTCACCCTTATACGCAAGCATTGTTATCTGCTACGCCACGGTTGAATCCGGATATGCGCCGCGAGCGTATCAAATTGACCGGTGAATTGCCGAGTCCAATGAGTCCACCGCCAGGTTGTGCGTTTAATGCGCGTTGCCGCCGGGCATTTGGCACTTGTACTCAGTTACAGCCGCAACTGAAGAAATATGGCGACCAAATGGTAGCTTGTTTTGCTATTGATCAGGATGAAGCGGAAAAGGCCAGTTAACACTGAAATAAAGCCATATAGACTCTATTAGAAACGCCGAATATTCGGCGTTTTTTATTTAACATAAATAGGGTGGTGGCTTATGGTGAATAAATATTAGTAAGTAAATTATTTATGTTTGAGTGATATGAAAATGAAATAGCGCCATAGGTGATGTTTATAATCAGAGCCAAAGTATGGATTTAAGATGATATGGATCACATTTCTTATCGATGGATGAACAATATTATTGTTATTATTTAGCGAATACTCTAGCGATTAATTAGTTTCCCTTTATTAGTATCAGGGTATTTGGGGTTGATATAAGCACGTAAATATTAATAAAAAAGAGTGCAATGAATGCACTCTTTTAAATATAAATATCAGTAATACCACGCTCTTTATTGTGGGTAAGGCACCCAATCACCGCCATTTAGCCGAATATAGGGTTTGCCCTGATATTGCATCACAATAGCATTATCATTTTCTGATATTACTGCGGTCTCTGGTAAACCTTGCGTCAGAGTCTGCCAATCTACACTTGGGGTGGTAAACACTTTGCCATCCACCATGCGTGACACCAATTCAGAAATCGCCAGATAGCTGCTTGGCGCACTGACCACTACTGGGCTGGCAGGCTGTGGTGCTTTCATGCCAATCAGCTTAATCCCCACGGGGATATGCGTGATGCTAGGGCTTGGGATATCGCGTAGACCAGACATCTGCATTTTATCGCCAACCAAGGCAGCTCCGTGCTCCGGCACCACGACCACCATGACTTTGCGGCCAGACTTTTCCAACTCTTCGAGGAAGGTATTCAACTGGTCAAACAGGGTTTGGGCGCGCGTACGATAATCCGCCGTTTTATTGGTACCGACGAAACGGTTACCATCATGTAACGGTATGATATTCATGAAAGTTGCGCTGCGTGTATCACCGCCATTCTTCTGCTGTTCCAGCCAACGATTCAGTAGTTCCAGATCGTTATAAATAGGCTCGCCGTCAAAGGAGGCTAATTGATTGCTAATACCTTTCTGCGACATCATCGGTGCGCGCATATTGCCGTCATCCTGGATGTTTTGCAGATAGTTACCAAAGACACCGGAATGATCCATCATCAACTGCGAGGTAAACCCAAGTTTAGCTAAGTTATCAAATAGATAGCACTGTTGATCTTGTGGCTGATACAGATCTTTATGGAATGACTGGCCGCAGCTGGCGCGTAACAGGCGGATAGACGCCGGGCCGCTGTAGGCGGTGGCTGAGTTGAAGTTTTTGAACAGAATATCAAACTTGCTCCACAGCGGATGTTTATCCAGTTGAATGGCCTCAATATCTGACCATGACAGTGAACAGATATTAATAACCAATAAATCAAATGGTTGCGCGTCACCGGGTAAAGATGCTGGGAATGTCGTGTGACGAGTTTTCTCTTGCTCATAAAAAGCATTCAAATGAGCGGTCAGATTTGCATCGGTTGGCGGCCCACCGGCTTCAACAGGGCTACCTCCTGCTGCTGACGGTTGATCTGTGCTCACTGGCACTGTTGTCGCTGCCGTCTCCGCAGTGGGAGCCAGAGAAAATGCTGGCCCGGCAATACCGGCGACATTCAGCCAGATCATGGCGGCAACGACAAAAACGGTGACGCGGATCCATTGTGAAATAAACAGGTAGCCTACCAGAATGACGAAAGCTGTTCCTATCATCGCCCAGTTAATAAAACGGCTAAGTAATTCAATTAGATAGCTAAAGCTAAAGCCCGTTACCTGCGAGCCTTGGCTCATGATGCTGTTGATGCCGGGCAGCCAGGTATCGTGATAAAGCAGACCGATACCGATGGGTATGGCTAGCCAATGACGCCAGCGATGGACACGATATGCTGGGATCGGGAACAGCAGAAAGGCCAGAAACACCAGATTTGCCAGCGGGTGGAAGTTCAGGTAACCAAACCACAGTAGGGCAAATTTGAGCAGAAAGTAGTAGTTCCATGCGCCCAGACCGCGCCAATAGCGCCACGGGCTCTGCGATTCTTGCTGTTTATTTTTTGCGTTCATGGTTATTTCTTAGTCTGTGAAGATGAGCCATCACGCAACCAGATCCCTTCTGATTTTAAATAGCGCGCGGATAAGAATAAATGTTGTTTTTTCTCCCACCACCGCGGAAACCAGCGGCGGGCCATATAGCCCAGCGGGAAAAAAATAATGGCCCCCAGCAACAGAATTTGCCAAATATCATTGAGATTCATGAGAGGGTCTCCTGACGGTGGCCGGTATTCAGTGTCAGTGGCTCAGGTGTGCGCCGGGCGCGCTCTGCTTGCTCTGGCACATCAACTTCTTGTTTATAAGTCTTTTTATCGCCGGTGGTTTGCCATGCCTCGGGAGTATTCATCATTCGGTTCATCTCTGAGATGATCTCCTGATCCTGATACCACACCAGCCGGTTACTGAATGCTTCGGCTACCGGCAAGCGGAAGATATGACTTAACGCAGTGTCTAAGTCATTGATACGGCAGGTTGAAAGGAATAATAACAACCGATTATCAGACACCGTAACCACGTCGCCATAGCGGCGCAAATGGCACAGTGTCAGTGCCTGACGCGCCTGTAGCCCCGGTACTGCCCGCAGCGCCACCAGTACACCTTTACCGTTTTCTGGTAACAAGGTGTTGTTCATTAACTGCAACACCGATTGGTAGAACTCGGTGGGGGGCAGATAGCCTTTGAGCTGAAGGGGGCGCAATGCTTCCAGTAACGCATTGATATCTTCGGGAACATGGCGTGAGAAGCGCTGCCCCTGAATACCTTCCAGCATCGTCAGAAAACGCGACAATGGCGCAACATGGGGCACAATCAAATTGGCCCCGCAGGCCAGTAACAAGCGCTCGTCGCTGTAGCGCAAACTGGCGTGCATTTCGCGCACCACAATTTTGACGGTATTGCCGCGTTGACGGCGGATATTGTGGATTTGATGCGCCATTTCATCAATTTGCTCACTCTGATTCAGCGCAAAAATAAGTGTCGCAGCATGCGCCGTCATTGCGCGCTGGGCCAGAGCGGTATTTGATTCCAGCAACTGCCAGTGGGTAGAAAGGGGGGGAGCGCCTTCCAGGATGCTGGTTTCTGCTAAATACAGATGCTCATCATTGCGTGATTGCGGCAAGGCTTGCTGGACTTCATCCGCCATGCTCCAGCCTTGCTCATCGGCTTCGAGCAAAACCAATTGGTTGGCGGTCACCCCTTTTGCCGTGCTCCACCAGGAAACCACATATTGTGCGTTATCCTGCTGCCATTGCAGATTAGCCAAACCTTGTAAATAACGGTGCTGACTGACCAACTGATTTTTGATTTTATTAATGCCAGTGCTATGACAAATCACCAGTAATGTGCAGTTCTGGGCCTCCAGCCATTGCTGAATATGCTGGAGCCACTGCTGCATCTCTTCGCTGGTAAAGGTTTGCCACAGATTCGCGGGCGCAAACAGAATGAAGAGTCGCTGTTGTGGGCGCAGCGAGCGCATTAAATCATGAGTTAAATATTTTAAGGCGTTTTTTTGAGCAGGTAAGGTAAATAACGGTAATTTACTGGGGCCAGAATGGGCGACATTACTCAGGAGATTTTCAGGTTTTTGCCCTGAACAAATCAATGCCGCTCGGGTATTTTCAGGTTGGCTACGAATAAGCTGCTGGCAAAATAAATTGGCATCAACTTGACGCTCAATATTGACCCAATAGAACCCGGGAGCCTGCATTACGGCTAATTCATCCCAGATTTTTCGAACACCTAATGAGAAAGATCGTGACATAGATTCTTTATCTGCTTTCGTTAAAGTGCTATTGGGCCAATTACTGGATAAATTCAAAGAACAATTGTAACATTGCAATAAGTATTAACCAATGTCCCTGCCTTGATATTAATCTAAGACTCATCTTATCGGGAGAAAGTATACTCTGGTTATTGTTATACTTAATTACCATAGCCTATTTTCTAAAGGCGGATAAATGAAGACGATAATAAATCGATTCCATGAGAAAACTTCACTTGAAGCTCAGGATGATCTACTAGCATTAAGTCAGGCCTTCTCGTTACCCACGTTAAGTTATGTCGATATTGTCCGTCAGGAGCGATTAACCCAAATGATGGCTCGCTGGCCATTGCTGGCCGAATTGGCGCAATCCACAGGGAGTAAATAGTCTATGCCGGTATTGGCTTTACAAGGTGTAAGAGGGGGCATTGGTACGACATCGGTCACCGCAGCTCTGGCATGGGCATTACAGCAACTGGATGAATCGGTTTTGGTGATCGATTTTTCACCGGATAATTTACTGCGATTGCACTTTAACATGAGTTTTGAGCAATCCCGTGGTTGGGCCAGGGCTGAAGTGGATGGCGAAGGCTGGCAGCAAGGGGCGATGCGCTATACCGAGAAGCTGGATTTCTTACCGTTCGGCCAATTAACTCAAACTGAAAATGAACAACTTAGCGCGTCTTTGCAGCAACATCCTCGTCAATGGCAGGAGAATCTGTCCCGATTGCTTGCCAATGCGAGCTATCGCTGGATTCTGTTGGATATCCCCGCCGGTGATAGCACATTCACCCGTCAGGCACTGGCGCTGGCTGATCAAACCCTGATTCTGATTCATGCAGATGCCAGTTGCCATATCCGCCTGCATCAGCAAAATTTGCCTGCCGGCTGCCATTTTCTCCTTAATCAGTTCTCTGCCAGCAGCCGTTTACAACAGGATTTACATCAGCTCTGGCTGCAAAGTCTGGATAGCTTATTACCCATATTTATTCATCGCGATGAAGCAATGGCCGAAGCATTGGCAGCCAAACAGCCATTGGGTGAATACAGCGCGCAAAGTTTGGCGGCAGAAGAAGTGATGACTCTGGCAAATTGGTGCCTGATTAATGCTGCGGAAAGCGGTCTATGAATCGCCTGATGCGGATGTTATTCCTCACCCCGGTCTATCAGGGGATGCGCCGCCGCTATCATCTCTATATGCAGCAAGGCTGTACGGTGCTCACGGCATTTCTTACGACACTGGCGCTACCGTTGTGCTGGATCTTCCTGCGCCTCGAGTCACCAAGCTGGCAGAGTGTGATACAACACCGCACTTACTGGTTCCCGCAAATTTCCCCCAATCGCCCACGTTTGGGAGATGGTTTACGTTATCTGCTGCAAGGGTTGTGGCTGTTATTAATTCGCCCGCAATCTGATCATGATAAAAAACGTCAGCCAGTGGCCGCCGGTAAAGGTTGGGTAAAAAACAAAAGACAGGGATATATCAGTTGGTTGGGGAGTGTACCGCAGCGCTTTGAACTTCAGAAAATAGAGAAATCAGTCGCCACACGATTGAGCCAACTTTCAAAGCGTACTCGCCGTATCCTGTTTATTATCTTAGGTATTTTTACCGGTATCTTAGCCTTGCTGTGTATCTCACAGCCATTCGGCATGATGGCGCAATTCGTGTTTGTATTGTTGCTGTGGGCCATTGCTATGGTGGTGCGGCGCGTACCAGGGCGCTTGCCTACCCTGATGCTGATTGTGCTGTCGTTAACGGTTTCCTGCCGCTACTTATGGTGGCGTTATACCGAAACCCTTAACTGGGATGACCCTGTCAGCCTGGTGTGCGGTTTATTATTACTGTTAGCCGAAACCTACGCTTGGGTAGTGTTGGTATTGGGTTATTTCCAGACGATTTGGCCGCTCAACCGCCAACCAGTGCCTATGCCGGAAGATATCAATAGCTGGCCAACCATTGATTTGATGGTGCCGACTTATAACGAAGACCTCGGCGTGGTGAAACCAACCATTTATGCCGCGCTGGGTATTGATTGGCCGAAAGATAAAATCAATATCTATATTCTGGATGATGGTAACCGGCCCGCATTTAAAGCATTCGCCGCAGAAGTGGGGGTGCATTACATTGCTCGTCCTACTCATGAGCACGCCAAAGCCGGCAATATCAATAATGCGCTGAAACAGGCTACCGGTGAGTTTGTCGCTATCTTTGACTGCGACCACGTGCCCACCCGCTCTTTCCTGCAACTGACCGTCGGCTGGTTCTTTAAAGATAAAAAGCTCGGCATGATTCAGACGCCGCATCACTTTTTCTCACCTGATCCCTTTGAGCGCAATCTGGGGCGTTTTCGTCAAACCCCGAATGAAGGGACGTTATTCTACGGCCTGGTACAAGACGGTAACGATATGTGGGATGCGACTTTCTTCTGTGGCTCCTGCGCCGTGTTGCGCCGCAGTGCGCTAGATGAGGTAGGGGGGATCGCGGTGGAAACGGTTACCGAAGATGCTCATACCTCATTGCGTCTGCACCGCAAAGGTTACACCTCAGCTTATATTCGTATTCCGCAGGCGGCCGGATTAGCAACCGAAAGTTTGTCAGCACATATCGGACAGCGAATCCGCTGGGCGCGTGGCATGGTGCAAATCTTCCGGTTGGATAACCCGCTGTTGGGCAAAGGGCTGAAATTTGTCCAGCGCTTGTGCTACGCCAACGCCATGTTGCACTTCTTATCCGGTATTCCGCGCTTGATCTTCCTGACCGCGCCGCTAGCATTCCTGTTGCTGCATGCTTACATCATTTTCGCGCCAGCACTGGCCATTGCACTTTATGTGTTGCCGCATATGATTCACGCCAGCCTTACCAACTCCCGCCTACAGGGTAAATATCGCCACTCATTCTGGAGTGAAATCTATGAAACGGTGCTGGCCTGGTATATTGCCCGCCCGACTACTGTGGCGCTGCTCAATCCCCATAAAGGGACGTTTAATGTCACGGCAAAAGGCGGTTTGGTTGAGGCGCAACATGTGGATTGGGTGATAACCCGTCCTTATATGGCGCTGGTACTGCTGAATCTGGCCGGTTTGATTGCGGGCTTGTGGCGCCTGGGTTATGGCCCGGCGACTGAAATCATGACCGTGGTGATTAGCCTGGTGTGGGTCATTTATAATATGACGATTCTAGGCGGGGCTGTAGCGGTGGCGGTTGAAGCCAAGCAAGTTCGCCAATCCCACCGTGTCGAGATTGCCATGCCCGCAGCGGTGGCGCGTGCGGATGGCCACTTATTCTCCTGCACCCTGCGTGACTATTCCGATGGTGGGGTGGGGATCGAAATGCGTGAAGCCGGGTTACTGAAAGATGGCGAAGCGGTACATCTGCTGCTTAAACGCGGCGCACAGGAATATACCTTCCCGTGTGAGGTCACCCGCGCCTTTGGCACCAAAGTCGGGATGCGGATGCATCAACTGAGTGTGTCCCAACATATTGATTTTATACAGTGTACTTTTGCTCGCGCTGACACGTGGGCGCTGTGGCAGGATGGCTTCCCAGAAGATAAACCGATTGAAAGCCTGCGTGATGTTTTGGCGCTGGGCTTTAGAGGTTATGTCCGTATGGCCAGCTATGCTCCGCCGGTGATTCGAAATGTATTGATAGGATTTACCTCCCTGATTGCCTGGATTGCATCGTTTGTACCCCACGGCGTGGATAAAAATCAGGCTCCGAGTAGCCAGGGCCAGACAGTGGCTCAACATTGATGATGATATGATGACGAGAAAAATAACCTGGTTTACCGCACTGGCTTTGGGATTGACGCCATTCACCCATGCCGAAACACCCGCAGTTCCGTCGCTTCAATCGGCGGCCTCGACGACTGCTGTCGCAGCAACAGTGGATTTAGCACCTGTCGCTCCAGCGGCATTGCCGAATGTCCCCGTTCGCGATGTGGCTTATACTTTTGCCAAAATTGCCCCGCCACCGGGGACATTCGCCTTGCGCGGGACCAATCCAGAAGGGGTGATTGAATTTGGTGTGCGCAGTGATGAAGTTGTCACTCATGCGATGTTAAACCTCGAATTTACGCCATCACCTTCACTGATCCCGGTGGAATCACAGGTTAAAGTCTTTCTGAATGATGAGCTGATGGGGGTCACGGCAATCACCAAGGACCAACTGGGTAAACCAACACGGTTCCAGTTGCCGATTGATCCACTTTATATCAGTGATTTCAATCGGCTGCGGTTAGTGTTTGTCGGCCACTATCAAAACATTTGTGAGAATCCGGCCAGTAATACGCTGTGGCTGGATATCAGCAAATCCAGCTCGTTGGATTTACGCTATCAATCACTGTCAGTCAAAAATGATTTGTCCCATTTCCCTGAGCCTTTCTTTGATGCGCGGGATAATCGCCCGCTCAATTTACCGGTAGTTTTCGCCGCGGCACCGGATGTGGCGCAGCAACGTGCAGCCTCTATTTTGGCATCGTGGTTGGGTGACAAAGCGCAATGGCGTGGGCAGAACTTCCCGGTTTTGTATAATCAGCTGCCGACTCAGCATGCCGTGGTGTTTGCGACCAACACCCAGCGCCCTGATTTCTTGAAAGATTACCCGCCGGTCAAAGCACCGACGGTGGAAATTATCAGTCATCCAGATAACCCGTATGTGAAGCTATTACTGATTCTGGGCCGTGATGATAATGATCTGATCATGGCGGCACAGGGGATAGCGCAAGGCAATATCCTGTTCCGTGGTCAAAATGTGACGGTAGATAAAGTCGAGCAACTGGCACCACGCCAGCCTTATGATGCGCCAAACTGGGTGCGTACCGACCGGCCAATGACTTTTGCTGAGTTACAGCAATATCCAGATCAACTGCAAACTACCGGTTTGTTGCCGCCGCCGATTTCATTATCGCTGAACCTGCCACCGGACTTGTTCCTGATCCGCAGTGCGGGCATTGATATGCGTTTGAAATATCGTTACACCTCAACGCGCCTGATGGATGGTTCCCGTTTAAGCATCAGCCTGAATAATCAGTTTGTGCAGGACTACCCGCTGTCGCCGAATACGCCGGAAGACAGTAAAATCCTGCGTCTGCCCTTACTGCAAGGCTTACAAGACTCTGCCAAGCGGTTGACCATTCCGGCATTGAAACTGGGGGCCACCAACCAGTTACGCTTTGATTTTGACTACAGTACCTTGCTGGCGAGCGGCGCGGAAGGGCGCTGTGAAACCTACTCGACCGCGCCAAACCACGCGGTGATTGATGGTAATTCCACTATCGATTTCTCCGGTTACCGCCACTTTATGGAAATGCCAGATTTGCGGGCATTTGCTAATGCCGGCTTCCCATTCAGTCGTCTGGCAGATCTCTCCGAAACCCTGGTCTTGGTGCCACCAAAACCTGCGCCGTCACAACTGACTACGCTGTTGAATACCGTGGGGAATATCGGGGCGCAAGTCGGCTATCCGGCGGTGGGCATCAACATCACCGACGACTGGTCACAGGCAAAAGACCAAGATGTCGATGTGCTGATTATCGGAACCATTCCGCCAGAATTACGTGATGACCAGAAGATTAACTTGCTGGTGGATCAAACCCAGAGCTGGGTCAAAATGCCAAATCGCCAAACGGGCTTGCCGGACATGTTGGCTCCCGCTTCCGATAGAGTGGCGGACAGCAAAACGACCGTCAGTTCTGAAGGAGCGATGTCTGCCATTATCGGCGTACAGTCACCTAACTTCCCGCAGCGCAGTATCGTGGCGTTATTGGCTGACAGCCCGCATGGCTACAGCTTACTGAATAACGCGTTGCTCGACAGCGGCAAACGTGAGGCGGTGTTTGGCTCGGTCGCGGTTATCCGTGAGTCAGGCGTTAACAGCCTGCGTGTTGGCGACACCTATGATGTCGGCCATTTACCTTGGTGGGAGCGCATCTGGCACAGCTTATCTACCCATCCGGTTCTGCTGGCGGGTGTTGCAGTGTTAGTCGTAGTGATTGCTGCAATGATGGCCTGGCGCTTGTTACGCCTGATTAGCCGCCGTCGGTTATCACCTGATGAGAGAGATTAATTCTGATGGTCGTGATGTTTAAACGACTGGTATGTATCCTGCTGCTGCTTGCCAGTTTTGGTACCGCAGCAGCTTGTGATTGGCCAGCATGGCAGCAGTTCAAACAACACTATATCAGTGAGGCGGGGCGGGTTATCGACCCCAGCAACCCGAGGAAAGTCACCACGTCGGAAGGGCAGAGTTACGGCTTGTTTTTTGCACTGGTGGCAGATGATCGCGAGACATTCGATCGACTACTCACCTGGACGGAAAACAATTTGTCGGCGGGAGATTTAACCGCCCGTCTGCCCGCATGGTTGTGGGGGCAACGCAATGAACATAGCTGGGATATTCTCGACCCAAACTCGGCCTCGGATGCTGATTTATGGATTGCTTACAGCTTATTAGAGGCTGGTCGATTGTGGGATACCCGCCGCTACCAGACCATGGGAACTCTGCTGCTGCAACGCATTGCCAAAGAAGAAGTGGTAAATATTCCTGGCTTGGGTGAAATGTTATTACCGGGCAAAATTGGCTTTAATAATGAAGACCGTTGGCGGCTTAATCCAAGCTATTTGCCACCACAATTGCTGGCGCGTTTCGCTTCCTTTGCCGGGCCGTGGAAAGCTATGGTGAAAACCAATCAGCGGCTATGGCTGGAAACAGCGCCGCATGGTTTCAGCCCTGACTGGGTGGTGTGGCAAAAAGATAAAGGCTGGCAGCCGGATGAAACTCACCCAAATCTCGGTAGCTACGATGCGATTCGTAGTTACTTATGGGCCGGGATGTTAGCCAATAACAGTCCGCAAAAGGCGGCACTTATCCAGCGCTTCCAACCGATGGCTGAAGTCACCCGACAGCAAGGTTTGCCACCGGAAAAGGCCGACACACTGACCGGCAAAACAACCGGTGATGGGCCAGTTGGCTTTTCGGCGGCATTATTGCCGTTTTTAGCCAGCAGTCCCGCACCGTTTAATCAGCAGGCGCTTAGCCAACAACAAAAACGGGTACAAGATTCACCTCCGGGAGCCGATGCTTACTACAGTGCAGTGCTGACACTGTTTGGTCAGGGATGGGCACAACATCGTTATAGCTTTAATCGTCAGGGTGAGCTTCAGCCCTCATGGAACAGTCAATGCGCAACATTAAAATAAACTGGCTGTTAAGCCTGGCGTTATTGCCTCAAGCCTTTATTGGTGTGGCGCGGGGGGCCGAAGCTGTCTCGCCAACCCAGTTTTTACTCGAACAGGTACGATTGGGCGAGGCGACTAATAAAGATGAGTTGGTTAAGCAGTCACTGTATCGCCTGAACATGATGGACCCGAATAATCCGGATGTCATTGCGGCGGGAATACGTCAGGCATTGCGGCAAGGGAATCTGGCGGAAGCACAAAAACAGTTAGATAAATTGCAACAATTGGCACCTGACTCTGATGTGTATCGACGCGCTAAACTGATGTTGGCCATGACAAAACCAGAGGTGCGTCAGCAATTGCAAGAGGCTCGCCTGTTGGCAACCGCTGGGCGAGTCGCAGAAGCAAAAGTTAAATATGATCAGTTGCTGCAAGGGAATCCACCCACACTGGATCTGGCGGTTGAGTATTGGCGGCTGGTGGCGCGGTTACCGGGTCAGGAAGCGCTGGCTACCCAGAAACTTGCCTCGCTAGACCAACAATATCCCGGCAACGTCGCTCTACGCATGGCATTGGCGCGCATGTATTTCAGCCAACAAAAGGCCGCACAGGGCTACGCGATGTTGGAGAAAGTGGCCACAGACCCTACCGGAACGTCAGATGCTGCTGATTTGTGGATGGATACCATCAAAACGATGACGGTAAGCCCGCAAAGCGTCGCCGCATTGACCCATTTTCTTAATGTGTTTTCAACCGGGCCACAAGCAGATATGGCTCGCAAAGAGCTGGCTAATCAGCAAGCGATGTTGGCCGATCCCACCTATCAGGCGCGGTTAAGTGGGCTGGCGAAAGTTGACAGTGGGAGTGGCGCGGCAGCAATACCGGCATTGAAACAAGCATTGGCGGCCTCACCCTATGATCCAGAAATTCTGGGCGCACTGGGCCTGGCCTATGCCCGTGCGGGAGATCGTGCACAGGCTTTGCGGTTATTTGAACAGGCACAAAAATCAGATAAAGACGGCCTAAAGAGCGATAAATGGGCCAGTTTGATCAAGACCAACCGTTACTGGTTGCTGAATGATGAAGGTGATAAAGCGCTGAAAACCGGCAATACTGTACTGGCCCAGCAAAAATATCAGCAGGCGCGTCAAATAGATGGCAGCGACAGTTATGCACTGATTGGCTTGGGTGATGTGGCCGTGGCCCGTCATGATGATAAAACTGCCGAGCAGCATTATCAGCAAGCATTGCGTCTTGATCCAGCCAACAGCAGCGCGGTGCGTGGCCTGGCAAATATCTATCAACGTGAATCCCCACAAAAAGCACTCAATTACCTGAATAATTTGCCGCGCAGCCAACAGGCCAAAATGCGCGACACACTTAATAGCCTGCAATTGGATATGCTGAAACAGCAGGCTGAAGCGTTGGCGGCACAGCAACAGTGGCATCAGGCGGCAGAGAAATACCGGCAGGCGCAAAAGCTGGCACCGGATGATGTCTGGATAACTTACCGGTTGGCACAAGCATTGGCGCAAGATGGTCATTCAGCACAGGCGGATGCAGAGTTCCACCAATTGGCCAGTCGTAAACCGGGTGACCCAGAGCAGGTTTATGCTTACGCGCTTTACCTTTCCAGCACCGAACGAGATAGCCAGGCATTGGCGCATCTGGCCACACTGCCAGCGGCGCAATGGAACGATAATATTCGTGAATTAGATCAGCGCTTGAAATTAGATCAAGTGCTGACATTGGCGCGCCAGCTGCGGGACAATGGTGATGAGACCGGGGCGATAACCGCGTTACGTCAGCAACCTACGAATACACAAATTGACCTGACACTAGCCGATTGGGCGCTGGAACGCGGCGATTATAGTGAAGCACTGGCGGGCTATCAGCGTATTCTGGCGCGTGAGCCGCAAAACCCTGATGCGCGTTTGGGTGAAATTGAGGCTTATATTGCCGAAGGCCGCCTTAGTGATGCACGTCAGCATTTACAAACTGAGCCACTGACGGGCGAAGGTGCCAGCTTAAATACCCAACGGCGGGTCGCCAATGCCTGGAGCGGCGTGGGTGATCCACAAAAAGCAGCCGATATCTTCCAACGGTTGAAACCGGCTGCCGCCAAAGGCGCACCATCACAGGATAATGCGCTGGTGTTTCGTGACTCAGCCCGTTTAGCACAATCACAAGGGCAGCCAACTGCTGCGCAAGATGATTTCAAGCAGGCGATGGTCGCCAGCGGTATTGCACCGACACGGCCGACAGATAATGACAGCTATACCTTACTGACCCGTAATCAGGCCACGGATGATTGGCTCAAACGTGGCATTCGTGCTGATGCTGCCGACCTCTATCGTCAGCAGGATACCCGCGTCACATTGGATCAGGATTATTGGGGATCTAGCGGCACGGGGGGTATTTCTGATCTGAGCGCGTTTAATACTATGGCTCAGGTTGATACACCGCTTGCAGATGGCCGCGCTTTTTTCCGTAGTGACATCATTGAGATGAATGCCAGCACATTTGCGAATACCAAGGGTGTATATAAGGAGAAGTTCGGTACTTGTTATAAGGCCGGATGCGAGGGTGATATTCGCCAGCGCGCGAGTGGCACCAGTATCGCAATGGGGTGGCAAAATGATCATTGGGCCACGGATATTGGTACTACTCCAATGGGATTTGAGGTGGTCGATGTGGTCGGCGGCTTGGCATACAGCAACAGCTGGAACCATATTGGCTGGACTGCAACGGCGTCACGGCGGCCGCTATCCAGCTCGTTACTGGCCTTTGCCGGAACGCGTGATCCCAATACCAATGTTACTTGGGGCGGCGTTCGTGCCAACGGTGTCAGCTTGGGTGCCAGTTATGACCGGGGTGAGGCTAATGGGGTCTGGAGTGATTTAAGTTATCACTATCTGACCGGACAAAATGTGGCTGATAACCAGCGCTTGCGTTTTATGACCGGCTATTATTATAAGCTGATCAATGAAGATAACCGCCGTTTTACCATCGGTTTGAATGGTATGTGGTGGCATTATCAAAAAGACCTCAGCGGTTATACCTTGGGCCAGGGCGGGTATTACAGCCCGCAGAAATATTTGTCACTGGCTATTCCGGTGAACTATCGGCAACGGACAGATAATTGGTCATGGGAGTTGGGTGGGTCGGTTTCATTATCACATTCAGCCACCAATGATCGCGCACGTTACCCACTGCAAAGTCTGTTGAACAACAGTATTAAGAGTATCTCAGATCGGAATGATCTTGATTATGGTGACAGCAGCAATGGTGTGGGTTATACCTTGCGAGCATTAATTGAGCGCCGTCTGAGCTCGCATTGGACACTGGGTGCCGGAGTGGATATCCAGCAAGCAAAAGATTATACCCCAAGCCATGCGCTGATTTACCTGCGTTACTCGATGGCAGGATGGCAGGGTGACCTGGATATGCCACCACAACCGTTAGTGCCTTACGCGGACTTTAAGTAATCGCTAGTTGAGTTTATTTGCATAAAAAAGCAACTTCATCGTGTTTAATCGCACTTTGAAGTTGCGATCTTGATAGGAAAAGACCGAAACCCACGGTATTCTTCCCAACCGGTTTAGTTTCGCAAGATAAAATCTCAGGGCGATCGAGTATACTCGGACAGCATCGATGAGTCGCCGCATCACAGTGGCAACCATCATATTTTATTCAGTCGGAATGGGTGGGAGTGAGTTTGCGGGTAAGGCGTTCATTAACGATTAAACAAATGGCAGCAGTGGCCGTTGTTGCACTGGTCACCATCTGTATTTTTATCGTTCTTCAGTTGTTCCACTTTGTGCAGCAGCGCAAAGATGACTACGCCAAGCAGTTGGAGAGTATTGCTTATTCCGTGCGTCAGCCGCTGTCTGAAGCCATTTTGAGCGTTGACATCCCACAAGCCAAAAAAATCCTCAATAACTTACTGCCCATTGGTATTCTTAGCCGTGCCGATGTGATTCTGCCTAATCAAATTCAGGTTTTACACGCAAGTTTCCCCACCGAGCGGCCAGTCCCTCGCTGGGCCAAGCGTATTTTTGCTCTGCCCGTTCAGATAACGGTACCGCTGTATTCACTGGAGCGAGTCTCTGCTAATCCGCAACCACTGGCACATTTGGTGTTACGTGTGGACTCGTATCGTATGTATCAGTTTATCCTGAGTACCTTGTCGGCAATGCTCTCGACTTATTTGCTGTTGGCGCTGGTACTCTCAGTGTCTATTGCCTGGTGTATTAATCGCCTGATTATTCATCCATTGAGGGCGATGGCTAAAGAGCTGGAACATATTGGGCAGCAAGGTGTGCTGAACCATCAATTGACTATGCCTGACCATCATCAGGATGATGAACTGGGTATATTGGTTCGCAATTATAATCGTAACCAGCAACTGCTAACTGAGGCTTATACGGAAATGAGCCGTACCCAAAGCACAGATCGGTCTTCGTTGCATAAAACGCAACAGCAGTTGGCACAGGAAAATGATATCTTGCAGGCGATTGAACGCCGTGATTTCGTCCTGTTTTTACAACCGCAGTGGGATATGGAAGAGTGGCGGATTATCGGTGCCGAAGCATTGCTACGCTGGCGTCAGGCGGATGGCAGTTATCTTTTACCTTCTGAGTTTGTCCCTGATGCGGAAGAGAGTGGGGCCATGATGCCACTCGGTAGTTGGGTGCTGGAGGAAGCATGCCGTATTCTGGCTGACTGGAAAGCACAAGGGATGAACTTGTCATTGGCGGTCAATATTTCCGGTTTGCAAATACAATGCGATAGTATCATTACACATCTAACAACCGTGATGGGTCGCTATAACATTGACCCGAGCCAATTGGTGTTGGAAATCACAGAAACCGCCCAGATTCAAAATCTCGACGCCGCGTACGTATTGCTGCGTGAGTTACAGGGGCTGGGTTTATCGATTGCTCTGGATGATTTCGGTACCGGCTATTCGAGTCTGCAATATCTCAATCACCTGAAAAGCTTGCCAGTGAATATCATTAAATTGGATAAAAGCTTTGTGAAGCATTTGCCAGAAGACGATGCGATGGCGCGAATTATCAGCACCATTTCTGATGTGCTGAAACTCCGTGTGATGGCTGAAGGTGTTGAGACCGAAGAACAACGGCAATGGCTACTCAAACACGGTATTCGATGTGGTCAGGGCTTTTTATTTTCGGAGCCGTTATCACGCGAGGAATTCGATACTCGCTTTACCCTGCGCCCTTGACGCTACAGTTGTATTAGCTTCCCTGACTTACCCGAATCACTGACTTGATTTGCGCTTAATCACTGGACTTGAGTCGAATATCAGTATTTTCATCTAAATAGGAACAACCAAAATATTATCCTTCCCTATATTAAATAAAAATAGATTTTAATCTAAAATATCCACTTCGCCATACTTTGGTGTGTATTGATTGCCAAATTATCCCCTGCGAAAATAACGTTATTATATAAAAGTGATTAAAACTAACAATAATACCGATAAGAAAATATTCGGCTGACATCTATTTTGTTTATTCAGCCACATATACAATATTAATACCTACCTAGTCAAGACTATTTAATTCGAAGGTGATCCCCTTCGAAATAGTCCCTACACCTTGCTATCTCTAGGCTATAACAAAAAACTTACAGTGCCAGTGCATTAGTCAAAACTATTTACTTTGAACCTTGTCACATAAATGGATATTGGTTCTATTAATTTCTAACTATTAGCCATGGATCTCGGAACTTTATATCAAAATAAATAGAATGGCGTTTCATAAGTGAGATGTATATTTATCATAATAATTAATGTTATTTATTAAAATAA
>NZ_JBLWEX010000241.1:0-20614 GCF_048323875.1 Yersinia sp. LJYL362 | reverse complement strand
AAGTGACTGGCACCGTAGTGGCATCACCGGGTGAAGGGCAGAGTTTTGAAATTCAGGCAACCGCTATCAAAGTGGTCGGTTGGGTTGATGATCCCGATACTTATCCAATGGCGGCAAAACGTCACAGTATCGAATACTTGCGCGAAGTCGCACACTTGCGTCCGCGGACTAACCTGATCGGTGCAGTGGCTCGTGTTCGCCATACTTTGGCACAAGCTATTCACCGTTTCTTCGATGAGAACGGTTACTTTTGGGTTTCAACACCGCTGATCACGGCATCTGATACTGAAGGTGCGGGTGAAATGTTCCGTGTATCGACGTTGGATCTGGAAAACTTGCCACGTACTGATACCGGTGCGGTCGATTTCAGTGAAGATTTCTTCGGTAAAGAAGCTTTCCTGACAGTATCCGGTCAGCTAAATGGGGAAACCTACGCCAGCGCGTTATCCAAGGTTTACACTTTCGGCCCAACTTTCCGTGCAGAAAACTCCAATACTAGTCGTCATCTGGCCGAATTCTGGATGGTAGAACCCGAAGTGGCCTTTGCATCATTAGATGATGTCGCCGGTTTAGCCGAAAAAATGCTGAAATACGTCTTCCAGGCGGTGTTGAATGAACGTGCCGATGACATGAAGTTCTTCGCCGAGCGCGTCGATAAAGATGCGGTTGATCGCTTAGAGCGTTTTGTGACTTCAGATTTTGCCCAAGTTGATTACACCGATGCCATTGCAATTCTGCTGGCCTCAGGCCAGAAGTTTGAAAACGATGTCTCTTGGGGCATAGATTTGTCTTCAGAGCATGAACGTTATTTGGCTGAGAAGCACTTTAAAGCGCCGGTAGTGGTCAAAAACTACCCGAAAGATATCAAAGCATTCTACATGCGTATGAATGAAGATGGTAAAACCGTGGCTGCGATGGATGTTCTCGCCCCGGGCATTGGTGAAATTATCGGTGGTTCACAACGTGAAGAACGTTTAGATGTGCTGGATGCGCGTCTGGCAGAAATGGGCCTCAATAAAGAAGATTATTGGTGGTATCGTGATCTGCGTCGCTATGGCACTGTGCCACACTCAGGTTTTGGCCTTGGATTTGAGCGTTTGATCTCATATGTAACTGGGGTTCAAAACGTAAGGGATGTTATTCCATTCCCACGGACACCGAGAAATGCCAGTTTCTAAGTTTGTCATTTAGAAAAAAATATTTTTTGTATAAATAAAAGCCAGCCAAGCTGGCTTTTATCATTTTTTAAAGTTCGATCTAAGTCACAAAGTTCCCTGATATTTACATTTAGTAACACATAGTATCCCAATGAAACATATTCAGGTAATTGGTAGCATTTTCGGTCTGGATTATAACCCTCGTGAATGGAACACTGCGTTCAGACACAGACGACACCAAACTCTCAACAATAGTTCCAAAAAAATTATTGGCGGCAGTGGCAGGTGTCCGAATAACACCAATGAGGGTAATAATAATGATGAAGCGCAATATTCTTGCAGTAGTAATCCCAGCACTGTTAGTAGCTGGCGCAGCTAATGCTGCAGAAATCTACAACAAAGACGGCAACAAACTTGACCTGTACGGTAAAGTTGACGCGCGTCACCAGTTCTCTGATAACGCTGGCCAAGACGGTGACAAGTCTTACGTTCGTTTCGGCTTCAAAGGTGAAACCCAAATTACTGACCAACTGACCGGTTACGGCCAGTGGGAATACAACGTTCAAGCGAACAATTCTGAAGGTAGCGACGCACAAGATGGCAACGCAACTCGTCTGGGCTTTGCTGGTCTGAAATTTGCTGAATTCGGTTCATTCGACTACGGCCGTAACTACGGCGTAATCTATGACGTCAACGCATGGACTGATATGCTGCCAGTGTTCGGTGGTGATTCAATCTCCAACTCTGACAACTTCATGACTGGCCGTTCTACTGGTCTGGCAACTTACCGTAACACCAACTTCTTCGGTCTGGTTGACGGCCTGAACTTTGCCCTGCAATACCAAGGCAAAAATGACCGTGCTAATGTAAAAGAAGCTAATGGTGACGGCTTTGGTATCTCTTCTACTTATGATATCGGCTACGGCGTGAACTTCGGTGCTGGCTTCTCTTCTGCAAACCGTACTACAGAGCAGAAAGAAGGCACAGCTCCTGGCGATAAAGCTCAGGCATGGAACGTTGGTGCTAAATACGACGCTAACAACGTATACTTGGCTGTAATGTATGCTGAAACTCAGAACCTGACTCCATACGGTAGTACTGCTTTGGCACCAAATGCCATTGCAAACAAAACCCGTGACCTGGAAATCACTGCACAATACCAATTCGACTTCGGTCTGCGTCCATCTTTAGGCTACGTTCAGTCGAAAGGGAAAGATCTGGATAACGCGAGTGGCGACAACCATGACCTGTTGAAATATGTTTCTGTTGGTTCTTACTACTACTTCAACAAAAACATGTCTACCTATGTTGATTACAAAATCAACTTGCTGGACGAAGACGAGTTCACTCGTAATAACGGTCTGAATACCGACAACGTTGTTGGTGTTGGCTTGGTTTACCAGTTCTAAGTCAAACTTAACTCGGCAGTTTATCTGCTGACGTAAGTTAAAAAAAGACAGGGCCTCGGCTCTGTCTTTTTGTTTTTATCCTTGCCTAATATAGGGATATTGCGCTGTTGAATGCGCTATTTCGCCGATTTTTCACCCCGAATTCCCCCGCCTCACAACATTCATTTCTTTTTATCGCAAACGGTTGGCAAAGACCGCAACTGGCGCTACCCTGAGGGTTCTGTTTGCTTAACGCTAAGCCATGGAAGCCTCTGACATGTTTGAAAAAATCACTGCTGCACCTGCGGACCCTATTCTGGGCCTGACCGATATTTTCCGCGCGGATGACCGCCCTCATAAAATTAACCTGGGTATTGGTGTCTACAAAGACGAAACCGGGAAAACGCCGGTGCTGACCAGCGTAAAGAAAGCTGAGCAGTATTTGCTGGAAAATGAAGTCACCAAAAACTATTTGGGTATTGATGGCCTGCCGGTTTTCGCCAGCTGTACTCAGGAATTGCTGTTCGGTGCCGATAGCGCAATTATTGCAGATAAACGTGCACGCACTGCTCAAACACCTGGTGGTACGGGTGGCCTGCGTATCGCGGCCGATTTTATCGCCCATCAGACCAGCGCCAAACGTGTCTGGGTCAGTAATCCAAGCTGGCCAAATCATAAAAACATCTTCGCTGCTGCTGGCTTGGAAGTGGTTGAATATGCCTATTATGATGCCGCTAACCATGCACTGGACTTCGATGGGCTCTTAAATAGCCTGTCAGAAGCCCAAGCAGGTGATGTCGTGTTGTTCCATGGCTGCTGCCATAACCCTACGGGAATTGACCCAACAGAAGCACAGTGGAGCCAATTAGC
This sequence comes from Yersinia sp. LJYL362, assembly GCF_048323875.1. NCBI lineage: Bacteria > Pseudomonadati > Pseudomonadota > Gammaproteobacteria > Enterobacterales > Yersiniaceae > Yersinia > Yersinia sp. LJYL362. The sequence goes on along the minus strand of NZ_JBLWEX010000241.1, from coordinate 17,199 downwards.
TGAACTATCAGTCGCTAATGGTTGGTTGCCACTGTTTGACTTTGCTTATCAAGGTTTTGCCAAAGGGTTGGAAGAAGATGCCCAGGGCTTGCGCATTTTTGCCGCGAAGCATCAAGAACTGATCGTTTGCAGCTCTTACTCCAAAAACTTCGGTCTGTACAATGAACGTGTTGGCGCTTGTACCGTTGTTGCCGCAAACAGCGAAGTAGCTGATATCGCATTTAGCCAAGTTAAAGCGGTTATCCGTGCTAACTATTCCAACCCACCCGCTCACGGTGCGTCAGTGGTTGCGACCATTCTGAGTAACCCAGCGCTGCGGGCTATTTGGGAACAAGAACTGACTGATATGCGCCAACGCATTCATCGTATGCGCCAGTTGTTTGTTAACACCTTGCAAGAAAAAGGTGCTAAGCAAGATTTCAGCTTTATCATCAACCAGAATGGTATGTTCTCATTCAGTGGCCTGACCAAAGAGCAAGTGCTACGTCTGCGCAATGAGTTCGCCGTTTATGCAGTGAATTCTGGCCGTGTTAACGTGGCCGGTATGACGCCAGATAATATGGCGCCATTGTGCGAAGCTATTGTTGCGGTGCTCTAACTAAGTCACCGTGACTGACCATAAAAAGGGTGCCTAAGGCGCCCTTTTATTTTATCCACTTGCTGACCATTTTAATGGAACAAATACTTGGCAAATTGGGTCATTGGCATAGGTCGCCCATACATATACCCTTGCAGGTAATCCACATTGTGGGCCTGTAAATAATGCATTTGAGTTTCATTTTCGACTCCCTCGGCAATAGTTTGCAGCCCCAGCCGAGTCGCAAGATCAATAACATTTCCTACGATATGGCTCGACAAAGCATCTGATCCAATCATACCGACGAAACTTTGGTCAATCTTGAGGAAATCGACTTTAAACTTCTGCAAATAAGTCAGGCTAGAATGGCCCGTACCAAAGTCATCAATCGCGATAAAGACACCTAAGGCATGAAGTTCAGCAAATAATTTATCTGTTATCGCATCGGCAACAATCAATTTCCGCTCGGTTAATTCCAGCGTAATGTTAATTTTATTCCCACCAAAAGCCTGAATAAAATTACGGCAGTCATCCACCAGACTGAGATCACGACAATGATTGGCGCTAATATTAAAGCCGAAGTGAAAACCTTCAGGTAATTGATTCACGTAAGGCGCAAATTTTGCGCTGACTTGTTGCATAATAGCACGAGTCATCGGCACGATAAGTTCACTGTCTTCCGCCATCGGAATAAAGTGATTCGGCTGAATTAACCCCTGCGTCGGGTGTTGCCAGCGCATGAGAACTTCACAACCAATCCAACATTGCTCCTTACCACTGACGATCGGCTGCATATAAGGAATAAATTCGTTATTGTCTAATGCCTGTTTTAATATCTGAGTCGGCGATGCTGCCCTTCCAGATAACCAGAAGACAAGTGCAGCTGACCCAACACTGATTAATATAAAGAAAATTAAGTTGCTTCGGGCATATTGCCACGCGTAAGCCAAATATTGTTGATTAGACAGGTTCGTACTTAAGGAGTAAGCATACTTCTCTGAGGCCAGGTATAGCGGTTCTCCGCCATTCGGCGGGTGGCCAGAGTGCACTTTCCCGGCCGCATCCATCCATTGATCACCAACTCTGAGTTGTAACTCGATATCGCTACTCAATAAATTAAGAATACTACGCAGATAATAGCCATCAACAGCGACCAGAATACTGTAATCGCCTCGAGCATGTCGGTAAACCATCAAAGCGCGATCAGGTGTCACATCATTACCTGACATTAACTCTAATTGCCCACCAACAAACACATCTAAATCAAAAGGGGTAGAAAGTGGGCCATATATTGACGAGCAATAAATGTTACTGCCTTTGGTCAACGAAACAGAACGCACATCCGGTATTAAGACAACTTGATCCCGTAAGTTCTGCACCACTTGTAAACAAGGTTTTCCTAATCCTGTTTCTACTTGAGTAGCAGCATGCTGTAAATTACTAAATATTTGGTCGAATCGTTCCCTGCCTTGTAATAACTTAGCCTCCGCCACCTGATGCATATTGGCTTTTGTTTGTGCATAAATCATGACCGCACCCAACAGCAGAAATAACAATAATACCATAGAGGAAAAACAGAGCCGGGACAGGAACTTATTCAGTCTGAAACGACGAAGTGGCATAGTGGATTCCATTGAAAGGCGCTCGTATTCTTACGAACTCAAAACGGCAGTAAAAATCCTGCCGGGTCAATATCATTTATATCTTTTTATCCGTTGCGTCTTATCAATATCACAGAGGCCAATTTTATAGGCTGAACGCAACCATTATGTTTGTAGTCTCCATAAATAGCTGATTATGAGTTCACAAAATGCTTTGACAATGATTAAATATAATATAAAAAAGGCACCTCGCGGTGCCTTCCTTGTGACTTAATGCTGTCTAATGCCAGATGCTTATGACTCAAAGTTGTCATTCTCACCAAACAGCGGGCTCTTCACGTATAAACGGATTAGTCTGCCGTTCATGCCCGAGTGTTGACATCGGGCCATGGCCTGGAATAAACGTCATATCGTCACCCAAAGGTAACAATTTGGTCCGAATAGAATGAATCAATTGCTGATGGTCGCCACGCGGAAAATCACTGCGCCCAACACCACCATTAAAAATAACATCCCCGACTAATGCCAAACGATCTTTTTTATCGATAAAGACAATATGCCCCGGAGTGTGTCCTGGGCAATGCAATACTGCTAGTTCGATTGCGCCTACAGTGATTTTATCCCCTTCTTCCAGCCAACGAGTTGGCGTGAAGGCCTCACATTCACTCAACCCGAACATTCTGCTTTGAGCGGGTAGCCCCTCCAGCCAGAAGGTATCTTCTTTTTCTGGCCCATAAATAGGCACCTGAAAATGTGCGGCTAATTCAGCAGCGGCCCCCACATGATCCAAATGACCGTGGGTTAATAAAATCTGGCTAACCTTAATATCGTGATGAGCAACTTCTGCAATGATCTTGGCAGCGTCACCACCTGGGTCAACAAGGGCGGCCTGCCCTGTTTCTTCGCACCAGATAAGTGTGCAATTTTGGCTAAAGGCCGTCACTGGAATAATTTGATATTTCATAAAGCTCCAACCCCAGTGCCTTGGGCATAGATTCAAAGCACTGGCATAAAAATACGTATTACCAGGTTCGTGTTGGCCCAGTATCAATATGCACAAAATTACTGCGAGGGTAATATCCTACACCACCTGCGCGCATTTTTAATGCCGCTTTACGGACATTACTCAATTGAATACCTTCAATATGGAAATCCATCGCCCGCCCTTGCGTGTGAAAACTGTGTTTGGCCACACCACGGCTCCGTTCGCGCAGCTCATTATTCGTATCAAGCGAGCGGTAACCCGAAATCAGCTGTACCGGTTTAGTTGTACCGAGGAGGCCTTGCAGACGGTATAGCTGGTCAAAGAGGCGTGGATCGATGGTTTTGACTTTATTGGCCCGATAATCGCGGAATAAATGATTTAAACGGGAGAGTTCATCTTTGTTATAACTTCTGCCGTCAAAAAACTCGGCTTTTATAGACTCACCTGTATTCAGGTTATTCAGGGTCAAGATGCGTGGGCGAGGGGTAGAAAGGGTAGCAAATGCTTGCCCTGGGAGCAGCGACATCCCGAGTGCTACCCCGCCTAACGCTAGCCATTTACGGCGATAATTATCAATTTTATCCATGATCTCTGTTAATACTCGGCAAAAATGTCAAAAGTAAGCACTGCCCCCTTATTACTTGAAGCTGCAACTATGTTGGCCGCAACCCCAATGACTTTGGGTATCTATGTGCCGTCCCGAACCTTAACCGCCTACGGAGAGCCAGTCAACCCATATGCAGTTCGCATTCACTGTGCGTTTAGTCCAGGTTTATAGGACGCTCACTGAGGAGCGCCCATAAGACAACCCAGTATTGAGACCATTAGTTATTGAGTTTTACTGCATTTATTGCAGCAAAAGCTCGGCTTGATGGGAGATTTGTGAACCTGATCTCACCGTCAGATCATAATTGTAAATATCTGTTCTAAACTGCGGTTTACCGTCATCAGCCACCCATGCCGTCAGGTAATAGAGTTGTACCGGGACCCGTTGGCGGATGTTGACATAAGTCGTATCGCCTTGTTTCAAGGTCGAGGATACCCGAGCATCATTCCAGCCTGCATCCTGCAACAGCATATTGGCTAAATCAGAGGCTTTATTTACCCGAACACAACCTGAGCTCAGCGCACGAATATCTTTCTGGAACAAGCCATGGTTTGGCGTGTCATGCAGATAGATAGCATCAGAACTTGGCATATTGAACTTGAACCGCCCCAAGGAGTTGCTGGCACCTGGTGCCTGGCGCAAGCGGTATGGGAAATTGTTCGGTGAAATCATACTCCAGTCAATCATCGAAGGGTCGACGACTTCGGCATCATTGCTCCAACCGGACAATACGGTATAACCATGGCGCTGGAAATAGCTGGCGTCATAACGCGCTTTTGGCACGATATCCTGACGCACCAGAGAGGTCGGCACGTTCCACGGCGGGTTCACCACCACATTATTCAGCGCACTACTCATTAAGGGTGTTTTACGGCTTGGGCGACCCACAATCACTCGGGATGAAAGCACCTCTGCACCATTTTTATAATAATTCAGCGAATAGTTTGGGATGTTAACCATGATGCCGTTATCCACCCGCCCCGGCAAAATGCGCAAGCGCTGAATATTCAATGCCAACAGTGTCGCCCGTGTTTGTGGAGAAACATTCAACCATTCACGCGTCCGGGCACCGATAACGCCATCATCACTCAGCCCATGCCAGCGCTGGAAACGTTTGACGGCTTCCATGAGCTCTGGCGTGTAGACATTGTCAGTCACTGTCGCCGTCACAGGGGCAGAGGGTGGAGCAACCGCGCCACCGGTAACCGGTGTATCTGCAATCGGTGCTGCTGATGGGCTCACCACCAAACTGTGGGCCTGGGCGCGGGTTTTCTCTTCATCGACAGAAAGGTCATCATTCACCACCGCTACCGCCGGATTATCAACCGGGATAACTTCTGGCGTTTGTACCGGTGGCGACGCGATCGGATGCAACATGCCGGTTCTGTCAAGAATCTCCCGCAGAGCAGGAATATCGTCACTGAGTTGGCCAGGTCGTAAGCTCGGGCCATTGGCCATTTGCGGCCATGGACGGCGGTCTGCCAGTAGTGCTTTCAGTGCTTCATGCATTTTTTCATATTGAGGATGCTGAGGAGCCAATGACGCCAGGTAGGGTGCTGTGGTTCCCTCATGCACGGCTTGCTGCCAACGATTTAGGATAGTAGCAGGTGGCATTGCCATCTTGTACGGCACGTTGCTGTATAGCCAGACACTGCCATTAGCACCAACGCCTGAGATAAAGTGCAAATAGCCCAGCATCGCATCGGACAGAATAACGTCGCGCGCCAAGCCGGTAATGGCCGGATCACTGAGCCATTTCACCCATTGCATAAATTGTGGTTGGATACCGGAAAGTGCCACTTCCGCTAATTGTTGCTGGAAATGTTGAACCGCCGCCCGGTCTTGCCACATAGGCTGCATATGATTTGCGGCATAGAGCACCGCCAATTCAGAAGAATAGAATGGCGTGACGTTTTTCGGTAGCACTGCTAATAATTGAGATTGGCTTTGTGCCACCGACATGCTCTGCGGCAATGGCGTCTGCGCTGAAGACGCATCTACCGGCATGACAGGCGCTGTGGCTGCTACTGTAGCCGGTACAATAAATATGGGCATCACACTACAAATCAAAGCGCAATATAATGCTAATACGCGTTGCGGATTTCTTTTCTCTACCGACATTCTATGCCCCCGGTATGCTTATCAAAGTACGTCATAGTTTGTCGTTACCCTTCGTCCCTGAAGTCGCAGCATGTTAGCGGCTCTGTTACCCGAATGATTAACGGGTATCAGCTCAGCACTTTTCATTCGTTGACTGCAACACCACCCTCTTTGGGTATTAAGATTATTATACAAAAAGAAATGCGACTGATTGCCTAATAATCTAAATTTAGCCATTTACGTTACGCTAACAGATTTTCTCTGGTTATAAAATATAACCCTCAAATGTCGCAACAAATAAAAATGGCCGCCAGGCGACCATTTAAGAGAATTAATTATTATGACGTTCTTATTGAACAATAATTAACCATTCCGTCATTGCTCAACAGGTATCGATGGCAATGTGGGTATTTCATTTGCAAAACCACGCAGACCCACCACGTGTACATGCTCATGATTTTGGAAGACTTTTCGCACCAGCTTATAGGTAGTCCCTTTCTCTGGGCTGATATTTTCTGGCGCGGCAATAATTAATTGCATTTCTAGCCGCTCACACAGCTCAAATAATGTTGCGATGGATTTCGCATCCAAACGCGCAGCTTCATCGAGGAACAGCAAGCGGCACGGCGAAATATCTTTACCGCGTAAACGGCGCGACTCTTCTTCCCAGCTCTGTACCACCATCACCAGAATAGACATACCGGTACCGATAGCCTCACCGGTAGAAAGTGCGCCACTCTCGGCACGTAGCCAGCCATCTGCACCCCGGTTAACTTCAACTTCCAGCTCTAAATAGTTACGGTAATCAAGTAACTCTTCACCAATGGTTTGCGGCAAACGCTGGCCCATATCCATTTGTGGGTTCAGGCGCTGATACAGTTTTGCCAGCGCTTCCGAGAAGGTCAGGCGGTTACTGTTGAACAAGTCCTGATGCTGCTCTTGCTGCTCAGACAGCACATCAAGCAAGGTCGCATGGGCTTCACGCACATTCACATTCAGCCGTACACTCTTAACCTGGCCGAATGACACCGCTTGCAAGCCCTGATTCAGCATACGAATCCGGTTCTGCTCGCGCTGAATGGTTTTACGAATGATATTCGACACACTTTTCGAGCTGATAGCCAGTTTCTGTTCGCGGGCGGTCAATTCTTCGGTCAAACGGCCCAGTTCAATCTCCATTTGCTCAATGGCTTCAACTGGGTCATCAGTGCGGATAATATCCTGACGGATACGCTCACGCAGATGCTGATACACCGCAATATAGAACTGGATTTTGCGCTCAGGCCGTTTGGGATCTTCAGACATACGCAGCACATCGCGCAAATGCTCATTATCCGCGACCGCCAGACGCAATGCCCCCAGCGCCTTATCCGACATAGAACGCAGCTCATCGCCATCCATATAGGCCAGCTCTCGGCGATGTAAACGGCGCTCAACACCATTATCTTTCACCATGCGCATCACCGCACACCAACCCGCTTTCGCATTAACGACCTGCTCACGAATCTGGTGATAATCCCGCTCCAGTTTACGCAGTTTCTTCTGCAAACTGTCCATCTCGGCTTCACAGAAGGTCAGTTGTTTTTCCAACTGATTACGGCGCGAACGGTTAGTGCTTAGTGCGGCATGCAGTTCATCACGACGGGTACGGGCACGGGCTTCGGCATTAGCATCGGCCTGAACACCAATATCCACCAGCTCCTGACTCAACTCCTTGAGCATGTCACGTTTGGCATCATATGAACTTTTCAGTGACGCCAGCACTTGATTGTATTGAGTAAACTGCGCCTGATATTGACGTAACTGCTCACGGGCACGGGTGCGCTCCGCTTCTGCCTGTTCCAGGCGCTGACGCAGTTTATCATTGAGATCAGAGTTTTCAGTCAACATGCCCGCAGAGTCGGTATAACCAAAGTGCGCGCGGCGCTGCACCACTTCAATTAAGGCGAATGCTTGCTGCTTGGCCTGACGCTGGCTGTTCTGCGCCTGCGTATAGTTTTCTTTTAACTGCTCATGTTGCTGCGGATCGCTTTGCAATACCGCCAACAGCGGTTCAAGTTTAGTCAGGGACGCGCCGTGTTTCTGGATATGGCGCGCCGCTTCTTGTGCCTCTGTCAGCTCTTCGGTGATTTCTTCAACACGATCAGTCAGGGTGTCATCAAGCAGCAATGAAACTAGCGGGATCAAACGGTTAAGGGATGAAATACCCTCTTTGGCTTGCTCGAACTGCTGACGTTGTTGCTGATTTCTTTCTTCATGCGCGTTCAGAGCGCGTTCGATTTCGCCACGGCGGGTATTCAGCAACCGAATCTCAGCTTCTGGATCAGAGTCAAATGCCACGCCGAGATGCGAACCAATAAACCGGCTGAATGCCTGATGCAAACGTTGCGTTTTTTGCACATCAAACGACAGCGTCGCATAGCGCTCTGCCAGGCTATCACGCTCTTGATACAGTGCTTCTAGCCGATTTTCACGAGCCGCACGGCCAAACAATGGCACTTCGGGATAGCGCGAATAACGCCATTGGCGATCGGCAATTTTCACCACTACCGCTTTTTCAAGTTCGTCGACAGCAAAAACACTGTCATCAAATGACTGTGGGTCCCCTTCGATGAGATACAAATCTTCCGGGCAATCTTCCAACCCTGCCAATTGGTCGCGCACCAATGACAAATCAGGCACCACGATACCGTGGCGAGACGGGCCATACAGCGCGGAGAAGTATGGCGCATCATCAAGAGTGACATCGTCGTAAATCTCGGATAACAGCACGCCACCAAAACGCTCGGCCAACGCAATCATCCGTGAATCTTCAGCACCACTTGGCTGGCTCAGGCGCTCAATCTGCGCATCGATAGCCCGTTTGGTTGCCGCCACTTCGTCACGCTCGACCGTAGTTTCGCGCTCGCGCTCCAGCAACAGCTGCATATATTCCGTCACTTGACGGCTGTCTTCCAGCGCTTCACCGCTCTGCTCACTCAGTTGGCTCAGGGCATCTTGTGCCGCCAGCCAAACCGGAGCCCGCGCCGTCAATTCCTGAATTTTGAGCTTAATTTGCTCGAGTTCCTGACGCATTTCCATGCGCCGCTCACCGGCATCACTGACACTGAGAGAAAGCTCTTCAACTGTTGATTCCAACTCACGTTGCAGCTCTTCCAGCTCTTCCGGTTGATAGGTTTGCCCCTGACGTTTGCAGAACTCTTGCAACAAGCGCTCGGCATCTTGCTGCGCGCGTAAACGCTGCTCCAGCTCGGACAAACGCATGCGCAATGGCTGAACGCGTTCGGCCAAATGTTGCTGCGACGGCCAATCACGCAATAATTCGCGGGCAGTTTGCCAGGCCTCGCTGCGACTAACCTGACCGGCAACAGCCACCACCAACTGATAGGCTTGCTCAAATTGGCTGTGTGCGGCATCAGCCACACTCAGCTTTTGCTCAAGTTGCAATAGCGCCTCGGTGGCTTCCTGCTCTTTGGCCTGGAAAGTCTCCAGCCAATCTTCGGCGTTATCCGCCGTTAGTTCAGGTAACTGGCACAGCGCACGAGCACGTTCCAATGCTTGTAATGCTTGCTGATACTGAATGGCACGGGTCTGCTGAACATCCAGCGCTTGCTGATAATCAGCCAACTGGCTTTTCAGCTCATCCACTTCCAACTCAGCGGCTTCGGCACGAGCTTCGTTATCAGCCTGCTGTTCGCTGGCCTCCGCGACAACTTCATTTTGCTCTTCCAGCCGGTAAGTCAGCTCTTCCAAATCACTTTGGTAGCGCTCGATTTTTTCCTGCTGGCGCATCGCAGTTTGCACCAGACTCAAGTGGTCGCTGGCGGCCTGATAATCAGTTTCGAGATCAGACTCAGCCCCACTTTGCTCCGCCAGCTCACGAGACATCTCGACATGGCGATACTGCTCGGTCACCAGTTGTTTGCGGCTGGCCAGCAACTCACGCCGCAATACCAAAGCGCCGTCCAGATGAATGCGCCGCTCATTGGCATGGCGCATATAGTCAGCGGCAACGTAGGAGGTCGCTTCGGAAATCAGATGCTTAAACAGGTCACGGTCGGACTGAGTAACACGTATAGCCTCAAGGGTCATACGGTTTTCGCGTAACGCCGCTTCCATATCCTGGAAAGCTTTACGTACCCCGCTGTTTTCTGGCAATAAATAGTCGCGCAGCGAGCGAGTAATCGCGCTGGAAATACCGCCGTACAATGAGGCTTCAATCAAACGATAGAACTTGCTGCGGTCAGCAGAAGAGCGCAGACGTTTTGGAATCACCCCCAAATCAAACATCAGTGAGTGGTAATCGGTGATGGAGTTAAATTGCTTAAACTGCACCCCTTCCATGGCTTCAACACTTTCTTTCAACTCTTGCAGTGACAACACGCGCGCCTGGCGCTCACCGACAACTTCAGTGAGGATCTGTGTGGGTTGAATCGCCGTCGGAAGGCCTTGAATGGTAAAAGGTTTTATATCAACTTTGCGGTCACGCCCTGCGACTTGTTGCAGGCGTACCCCGACAATCACCCGCTGATGGCGGGAGTTGACCACATCTAACGTGGAGTAACACACGCCAGCGCGCAATTTACCGTGCAAACCTTTATCACGAGAGCCGCTGGTAGCACCGGCTTCGGTGGTGTTACGAAAGTGCAGCAAGGTCAAGTCTGGGATCAATGCAGTGACAAAAGCCGCCATAGTGGTGGATTTACCCGCACCATTCCCCCCTGATAAGGTGGTGACCAGCTCATCAAGATCGAAGGTTCGGGCAAAGAAACCATTCCAGTTAACCAAGGTCAGTGAGCGAAATTTACCGCGTTCAATCATTCCTGTTCATCCTCTGCACTGTCCGTTGCATTACCCATGGTGATGTCGCTTTCATCGCTTTCATCATGGAGTGACAGACTATTTTCGACCGCCATGGCTTCACCATCGCGGATCATACGCAACTGAGCTTCACGTGGATCATCGCCACTGCGTACATCAGCACCGAAACGGAATACGGCTTCAGTGATGCGAAACTTGCTACTGTCATTGCCCATAAAGTAAATCATGCCCAAACGACGCAGCCGATTAAGTGACGTTCGTACTTTTTCCTGTAACTTCTGCTTATCTAAATCCGAGCCGGTTGAGCGCTGATTAACGAACTTCAGCAATTTGCTCTCATCGGCCAGGCTCAGCAGCTCTTCGTACAACTCGTGTTGGGCAAAAATACCTTCATGAGCCAGACGTTCCGGGCTGAGATACAGATAACAAAGAATTTTGCCCACCATCATATCCAACTCAGATAACACCGAGCGCGGGATAAGAGTGGTAGAACGTGGCCGCAAATAGAAGAAACCTTCCGGTGCACGAATTAACTCCACGTTATAGCGGGTATAGAACTCTTCTAATTGTTCCTGAAAATCCATCAGGAAAGCATGATTATCCAGCTCATCAATACCGATATGACGGCCTGCACGCAACTGGCTATCCAGTGCCGGAAACAATGAGTTGGCCAATGCCTGAGCCAGCTTAACCGGCATTACTACTTCAATATTTGTTGATGACATGTGCCTGCACCTTGGCTCCGTAATCATTGATTGCCAGCCATTCAGCGGGTAATCCTGAGAAATCGGCTTCGGCCACACCAAGGCGAACTGCCTGGTCGACCAGGATACGAGCCACGTCAAAATGACGAGCACGCGGATATTGCGCGAGGTAATCGCGCATAACTTCCCCCAGATTAAGCGGCAGTTTTTGCTGTTGATATACCAGCAGTGCCTGTTCAATCATGGCGGCCAACTGCTCACGGATGGCATTAAATTCTTCAAATTCCAGATCCGGTGGCAGTTCCCCGGTGACCTCTTCACTACGCAACGACAACTCTTCATCGCGCATATCCAGCAAGCGATCTGCATTGGCGTAGGTTAAAGTCCAAGGGTTATCAAAATAATTCTGCACTGACTGGCGTAAACGCTGGGCGAATACCCGGTTTTTATCCATATCAATCGCAGTACGGATAAACTTATGCACATGACGGTCATAGCCAATCCACAGATCAATCGCCTGCTGGCCCCAACTGATAATACGGTCAAGTTTACTTTGTAAATCAAAGACTAACTTATCAACCAGATCCAAGCCCGCATTACCGATAGTCGCTTCTTGAATACGCAATAAATTCGCCTGAAGCTTATCCCCTGCCGCTTCCAGCGTATCTTGCAACTCACGCAGTGTGCCGGAGGTTTCTGACAACAGCATTTCACAGCTGGCAATGGCGGCACGCCAATCTTGATTCAGCAGCGCCGCAATATCTTCTTTGACGCTATGCTGCTGCTCATCCATCAAGCGCTGTGTCATATCGATGCTGTCAAAGATTTCAGCAACTGAATATTTAAGTGGGGCAAAGACGTTACGATGCCAGTGGAATTCGTCACCGCCCTCTTCTGCTGCTTCTGCTGCCCGTTGCAGCTCTTGTGCCACAATCGATAACTGCATCGACAGCCGCAGAGTGGAAAACTCGCGCTGACGAATATAATAATCTGTAATGCCAATGCCTAATGGAGTCAGGCGATAAATAGCATTGCCATCGGCCATTTCACTGGTAAAGCGATTAAGCAAACGCTGGCGCACCATATCATTGATGGCGTTATTAGCACGCACTGCCACGGTTTCTGTGGTCTGTTCAAAACCTTTGCTGACGTGACGAAATGCATCAACCAACTCGCCTTCGCTCATTTCGCCGTCCAGCCGCTCACCGTTTAAGGTAGCAATAGCCATAAGAAAGGCCAGACGCTCTGTAGGCAGAGTAATCGAAAAATCATTTTTCCGCGCCCAGGCGACCAGTTCGGGTACTGTCTGGGAAAATTCACTCATAATGGGTCCTTCAGATTCGGCTTAAACGCCATAACATGCACGTAGCGCCCTAAACTGATAAAGGGCTCCTGCCGGCAATAGCGCTGTTCCAACGCCAATAATTCAGCAAACTCATCGACTTGTTGCTGTTTATTTTTCATATAATCGTGAAACACCCGCACTCCCGTCTTACCGCTAATGGATAAACCCATTTGCTCAAGCCAACCATATACCGTCGGGGGATCTAAAGGGTACTGCGGTGATAACGAGCGCTGCCGACGCCTTTTAACGCCCGGTATCGCCAACTGAAAGTTACCCAATACCGCATTACGCATCACCAACCCATTGGCATTGAAAAACATTAACGATAACGCGCCACCTGGGTTTAACGCATTAAAAAGTATTTGCAGAACTTGTTGTGGCTCTGCAATCCATTCTAAAACCGCATGGAACAATATCAGATCAACGGGCTGTGCTAAATGTTGGGTGATGTCCTGAGCCGCACTTTGTACAAATTGCATGTTGTGGCTCACACCTTTTTCTTCAGCCGCAACTTTCGCACGCTGGATCATCTCGGCAGACAGGTCACATAATAGAACCTGATGGCCCAATGCCGCCAATTGACAAGCCATATGCCCTTCACCACCACCTGCATCTAAAATCCGTAACGGGCGTTGCGGCAACTGCGCTAACAGCCCGGTGATATCTTGCCACACCACCGCCTGACGGATCATTCCCTTCGTCGTGCCGTAGATATTGCGCGAGAACTTCTCGGCAATATCATCGAAATTGCGATCCTGCATGGACAATTGCTCCGCTATAACTATTGATTTGCCGCTCTTGCTTGATAGAGACTCGCAAATCAATGGCTACAGCAAAAAGAATGACTACCAACCTGCTATTTTGGCACAGCCTGACTTAGAATAAATCTTCTTGACCCGTAATCATCGCCAAATGCCGTTTTTTCAGCCAAAAGGTCCCTGTTTTTATGCTTTTTACCCTAAAAAAGTTTGTCAGCGGCTTATTAATGCCACTGCCCTTTCTGCTTATCGTTATGGGGCTGGCGTTAATCCTATTGTGGTTTACCCGCTGGCAAAAAAGCGGCAAAACGCTTTTCGCACTCAGTTGGCTGGTATTATTGCTTATTAGCCTGCAACCGGTCGCCGATCGCCTGTTATTGCCGCTGGAAAAACAATACGCCACCTATCAGGGAAATGACCCGGTAGATTACATTGTTGTCCTCGGTGGCGGCTACACGTTTAATCCGAATTGGGCGCCAAGCGCTAATTTATTCGCAAATAGTTTGCCGAGGGTAACGGAGGGGATCCGGCTATATCGCTCCCATCCTAACGCCAAAATGGTATTTACTGGCAGTGCGGGTCCGAACAGCCAAAGCAGTGCGAAAACGGCGGCACAGGTAGCGGAAAGTTTAGGGGTTCCGGCGGCAGATATTATTGCATTGGAGCAGCCAAAAGATACGGTTGAAGAAGCGGCAGCAGTGGCAACATTGGTGGGTGATAAACCTTTTTTGTTGGTGACGTCAGCCAGCCATTTACCTCGAGCGATTCAGTTTTTTACAGCCAAAGGGTTACATCCTATTCCGGCCCCGGCCAATCAGTTAGCCATTACTACCCCATTGCACAGCTGGGAGCGCACTATTCCGGCTGCAACCTATTTAGGCCATTCCGAGCGCGCCTGGTATGAAACAATGGGGCTGATATGGCAAAAATTCACGGGCAACAAAAATGATGAATAATTTAGTTCAACCAAGGGAGAAGTTGCTTCGCTGCATTATCGAATAATGTGCGGTCCAGATTACCGGTATGAATAAAACGGGAAACCAGTTCCCACAGGGTATAGAGCCAGCGGCGCGCCACAAAGGATTCCGAAACCGGCGCTTTATTGAGGTAGCGATAAAATAACTGACTTGGCATCCCCTCTTCACTGAGGCGGAATAAATCATACTCCCTTGGAGCCCATAGCATCGGGCCGGGGTTGAGCATCGCCAACAGTTGGTCACTGCGGGGATCTTTGAGCATACTGCGTAAAGTCAAATTGCCGTGAACCAGTACCGAACTGTCGTCAAAACCGGCGAAAAGTCTATTTAGTGATGCCCGAGCACGATAAAGCACCGCCCGATCTTCCAAAGTCATTAGCGGTGAATTCATATTAGACAACGTGGCCCATAGCACTTCAACCCGTTGCTGATACCAACTAAACCAATCATTCTCTTGGGTGCTGTCAACATTGCCGACACAGCCATGGCTATCAATCCGGTGCCAGGCTAATACGCCTTCAACTATCTGATCCATCAACGCATTCCAGCGATCACCTGTCCGAGTGGGCGCCTCTACCGACACGCCACGTAAACGCTCCATCAACAGAATTTCTTTATAAGGGGATTGGTGGGTCATGACTAAACCGTACACCGTCGGCAAGCGGATATCGCCTTCCCGTGAGAGCATTGACAGTTTATAGGCCTCTTGCTGCGCAATCCCCTGACAGACATAACTCTTTGCCAACAATGGGATAGCCTGCCCCTGCTGATTATACATCGCATACAGGTGGGCATAGGGCTGCTCGCTGATGCGTTCAAGGCGGGTAATAGACTCCCCAAGCACGACACTTAACTCAGCTTTCAGCTGTTCCATAAGGCTTTGTCCGATTATCTGACGAAATAGATAATTCATAATGAGATGATGGGCTGAATATTTCCAGAATGCAGATCAAATAACATCCACAATTAAAATCAAACCAGCAGGATCAGAATAGAATGGGATAAAAAGGTAGGAATAATAACGCCAGACCCTATAAGCCTGGCGTAGAAATCTGAACAATAATTATTTATTGAGCATAATGGCTCTAACTCTATCCAAATCTTCTTGAGTATCAACGCCAACTGCGGGTACTGCTTTTGCCACAGCAACGTGAATTTTTTCACCGTACCACAACACTCGCAATTGCTCTAACAGCTCGATTTGCTCAAGTTGACTCGGTGTCCAATTAACATAACGGCGCACAAAACCGGCGCGATAAGCATAAATACCAATATGGCGTAAGAAACAATCACCAATGGTTTCTTTAGACTGCGCAAAACGCTCTCTCTCCCACGGAATAGCGGCGCGCGAGAAATACAGCGCATAGCCTTGTGCATCCATCACCACTTTCACGGCATTAGGGTTAAAAGCTTCTTCGCTGCTTTCGATAGGCACGGCCAATGTTGCCATACCTGCACGACAAGCCGCTAAATTATCAGCAACTTGACGGATAATCACTGGCGGCACCAATGGCTCATCCCCTTGCACATTGACGATAATTTGATCATCGGAAAAACCATAATGCTCAATGACCTCCGCTAAGCGCTCGGTACCGGATTGATGATCGGCCCGGGTCAGACATACTTCACCGCCCGCCGCCTCAACCGCTTTCACCACTTCCGGATGGTCTGTTGCCACAATCACCCGAGAAGCACCTGACTCCAATGCCCGCTCCATCACATGCACCACCATCGGTTTACCCGCAATATCAGCCAGTGGCTTGCCAGGTAGGCGGGTTGAAGCATAACGGGCGGGTATTATAGCAATGAAACTCATGCGTGCTTCTCATCAATGGACAGTGGGCGGGCTTCATTTTCTAACAATACCGGGATGCCATCACGCACCGGGTAAGCCAAATTGTCCGCTTTGCATACCAACTCAAGGTTTTCTTTATTGAAGTACAACTTACCGTTGCAGACAGGACAGGCAACGATTTCGAGTAAACGGTGGTCCATACATCCTCCAGAATGGAGTTTAGCCAGCAGGAAAGTGGTCGAGGATACCATATCCGCTGATGCAGGTTAACTGCTCCGATGCCATCACGCCTATCTGCTATTGATAACAAAGAGTGATGTTAATCAATCTCAAGATAAGTCAATACAACCCGTAGTAGGGGTAATAAATGTTGGTTTTGTTATTGATATGTTGAATTGTGAGGAGTAATATTTTGTGACTGACATCACACAATCATGCACATTGAGTAAAAAATGAAAGTATTCCATAAAATTATTGCGCTGTTTGCTAACTTCAGCAACTAAACCGCAAAAACAAATAGAAGCACCTGCAAAAGGCCCGGCGACAGAAAAAAATGTCGAACAGAGGCCAAAAAACTAACGGCTACCCTTGGGTAGCCGTTTCTTTAGAAGCGATTATCTCACCGCTTACTTAGAAAGCGATCACATCTGCTGCTGACGGCCCGTGAATACTACGATAAGTAGAGAATTCAACGTCCTGCCCTTCACTCAGTGATTTGTTTTTGGTGTTGGCAATGGCTGTCTTGTTGACATACACATCCAAACTACCGTCGTGGGGTGAAATGAAACCGTAGCCTTCGGACTGATTGAACCATTTCACGCGACCCATTTTTAACGTCATAATAAATTTCCTTTTACTGGGCATCCTAACAACTCATTTTTATTTATTGTTTAGATGCAGTTGCCCATCCTAAAGTTTTCTGATTAAAC